>JACMLD010000287.1 GCA_014379785.1 Chitinophagaceae bacterium | reverse complement strand
GAGACAAATTTGCCGAATATTTCCGGCATGAAAGCGCTTTGCATGCGAATACCGCGCTTTCCATGCCGGATCGCCTTTTTTGACTGACGAAAACTTTATCAGTCTTATTGAAGTTTCTGTCCTTCAACCTTCGGCATCAGACACCGCGATTTCACCACCTGTTTTTTGCCTGCAATCTTTGTGTTTC
The DNA here is from genome assembly GCA_014379785.1 of Chitinophagaceae bacterium. Lineage (GTDB taxonomy): Bacteria > Bacteroidota > Bacteroidia > Chitinophagales > Chitinophagaceae > JACMLD01. The sequence continues at coordinate 2,144 of JACMLD010000287.1, read as the reverse complement.
AAATTTTTTAAGATGAAACCTTACCTGATTTTTTCGTTACTTCTCCTTTGGTCGGCCAATGTTTTCTCGCAGACCGGCCAGCTCAGCGGCAATGTGAAAAACAGCAACAACGATATTCTTTCAGGTGCCACAGTGCGGCTTGTGCGGCTGCCAGACTCATCGCTGGTGAAAACCTCGATAAGTGATGAATCGGGCAAGTTCCAGTTTTCAAATCTGGGTCGCTCTGCTTATTTTTTGGTTATCACTGCTACGGGGCAGAAAAGATATTTCAGTCCTAAATTTTCCATCGATTCTGTCACAGGTTCCATTGTCCTCCCCGTGATCATTATGCAGCCCTCGCAAAGTCAGTCGCTGGCAGAAGTCGTTGTGAAAGCAAAGCGTCCGTTGCTTGTGCAGGAAATTGATCGAACGGTCGTCAATGTAGATGCGATGATCAGCAGTGCAACCAGTAATACATTGGAAGTACTGGAAAAGACTCCGGGAATCACCGTTGGAATGAATGGCGAAATTAGTCTGAATGGACGGGCTGGGGTATTGGTTCTGATCGACGGAAGACCAACGTTTATGTCGGCCCAGGATCTGGCAGCCTATCTGAAGTCGCTGCCCGGTGGATTGATAGACAGGCTGGAACTGATGGATAATCCACCAGCGCGCTACGATGCGTCGGGAAGCGCGGTAATTGATATCAGGTTGAAGAAGAAAAGAACCGCTGGCTATACCGGGAGCTTCTCATCTGGCTATTCGCAAGGCAGGTATGGCCGCACCAATGAATCACTCAACTTTAATTTCAATCATAGGAAATTCAATGTTTTTGCAAACCTGGGATACAACCAGGAGAAAAATTATAACGCGAACCGGATGGACAGAAACTTTTATGATGCTGCGGGGTCGCTTTCTTCCATGGCGTCGATTCTAAACAATGAAATTCTGAAGTCGAAAAGCATCAACCTAAATGTGGGACTGGATTTACCATTGTCTAAAAAAACAACAATAGGCTTTCAGGCGAATATCAATAGTGGCGAAATAACCGGTGCGCAGAGTTCGGCAACCGCGAGTTTCAACCGGATGAGTCAGCCTGATTCTACGGGTATGCTTGCAAACAATGGGGCCGGAGAACGCCGCAACCTTGGTACGAATTTCAATTTTCTCCAGAAGCTCAATGGACGCGGTGCAGAGTTTACCGCTGATTTCAATTACAACCGGTACAGGCAGGAGCGTGAACATTCTATACTGAGCCAGGTGTTTGATAAAACCGGGAACTTCAGTTCGGATGGACAGTTGTTTTATCTTATTCCATCCGATATCAGAATTTATACTGCGAAAGCAGATTTGATTTTTCCTATACGGGGAAAGATGAGACTGGAGGCCGGGTATAAATCGAGTATTGTTGAAAACGAACATATCTCTGACAACTATACTGTCAACGGCAATGTATACCTGAAGGATAACCGCCTGTCAAACCATTTCATCTACAAAGAAAACATCAATGCCGCTTATGTCACGCTGCAAAAGAGCTATAAGCGCTTTGGCGCGCAACTGGGGCTTCGCCTGGAGAATACCCTTGCAGATGGTGAACAGCTTGGCAACAGCAGCGTGGCGGGAAGCAAATTCTCAAGAAATTATACCGGTCTTTTCCCTGTTTCTTTTATCAGTTACAAACTCGACACCCTTAACCGCAATTCATTTAACCTCAGTTTCTCGAGAAGGATCAGTCGCCCGAATTACCAGATGCTGAACCCCTTCCTGTATTTCCGTGATCAGTTTTCCTATACCACTGGAAACCCGATGCTGTCTCCGCAGTATCAGTCAAGAATAGAGTTGAAATTTCAGCACAAACAATTGCTCACGATGGGCCTGAGCTATAACCGTTTTACGAAAGTGATATTCCAGACCACACAGGCGGTGGACAATATTCTTATTTCGAAACCAGATAATGTTAGTTCAGGGTTTATGGTTATTCTGAACACAACGCTTTCGGCCGGCCTTACAAAATGGTGGACGACAAACACTACGTTGCGGCTGTCTGCATTGGGGCTGAATGGCGAGGTTTACAATGAGCAATTAAATCCCCGGGCAAATATTGCGAGGCTGGAGCTGAATAATTCCTTCGATATTTCGAAGACTGTAAAAGCTGAGCTGAACGG
>JACMLD010000286.1 GCA_014379785.1 Chitinophagaceae bacterium | reverse complement strand
TCATTTCTCCGGAAGAAAGAAAAGCCGTGATGAAAAATATTTCTGCTGATACTTCCCTTGCCCAGTGTTCATACTACTTCAAATTTTATTTTACCGAAGCGCTCAGATATGCCGGCCTGGCTGATCAGTTTACCGCTACACTTGGTCCATGGAATGACATGCTTGCGCGCGGACTCACCACCTTTGCCGAAGAAGCAGACCCTGTGAGGTCCGATTGTCATGCCTGGAGCGCATCGCCAGTCTATTATTTTTTATCGCTCATCTGCGGCATCACACCGCAGTCACCCGGTTTTGAGACGGTGCGCATAGAACCGCATCCGGGCGAACTGAAATGGATCAAAGGCAGTTTCCCCCACCGCGCCGGCAATATCGAATTTTCCTATAGTCGTGACACGAAAGGAAAATTTTCCGCGAAAATCGTCATGCCCGAAAAACTGACAGGTGTTTTTGTGTGGAATGGAACCGAATACAACCTCGTTCCAGGTATTTATTCTTTCACAGAAAAATAGAAAGCAAGTTCCGGGATGGATTTCCATTTGTAAATACAATCTTTGCAAAAAAATACCTGCAGATGAATATCCAAAATTGTACGATGGCTGATATCGATGAGATATTCAGACTGTATCGTCTTGCAACGGCCTACCAGAGATCAAAAGCAAAGGCAACTGTCACCGTCTGGCCGGAGTTTGAACCTGCCCTGATAGAATCCGAGATAGCTGAAAACAGACAGTGGAAGCTGATCATAGAGGGACAAATTGCCTGCGTATGGGCAACTACATACACTGATGAGCAGATATGGGAGGAAAGAAATGCAGATCCCTCAGTATACATACACCGGATAGCTACCAATCCTGAATTCAAGGGACAAAACTTTGTAGGTATCATTGTTGACTGGGCAAGGGAACACGCCACAAAAAATGGAAAAGATTTTATCCGCCTGGATACCATCGGGCATAACGTCAATTTAATTGCACATTATCAAAAGGCGGGTTTCAATTTTCTTGGCATGTTTCATTTAAAGAACACCGTTGGACTTCCCCGCACTACCACAATGCGGAGGCGGCTTTGATGGAAATAGAGCTTTAAGGGAATCTAATATTACAATATTACAATATGATTTAACTTAGGTAAAACCTTTTACATGAAACCATCTATCTTCAAACTCTCCGCAATCCTTATTTTTTTTCTCACCTGTATCTCAGGTTACGCACAAGTTCAAACCAAAAAAGTAATTATTCATACAACCCTTGGAGCGGCCTTTCCGGCATTGGAAAAATTAAACGACGAACTACGCTCAGCGGGACTCGAACCGGGTCGAACAACTTATTTTTCAAGAGGCGGTGGATTTTATACGATTTTTCCAAAATTGAATATTGCTACGCTTTTTAATCTTTCAACTTATACTGCAACGACTGAATCAGGTAACCGGTCAACCGCTGTCCGATCTACACAGGTCGGGACCTCACTCGGTTATGTGGTAACCGGGGAGAAATCTTTCCAATTCATTCCTTTCGTTGGACTTGCCTATTCTTTTTTCGGAGTCCGGCCAACTGCATCGAATCCGGCGGGGGGAACAGGCTTTAGTCCCTATCTTTCCGGTAACGCAAACCAGTACCATCTTTCTTCCAATGATTGGGCTGGTCACGTAGGTCTTCACTTTGCAAAAGCCGGGTTAGGAAAGACGCGCATGGCTCAGCATGCTGTCCTTGGTTTGCGCACAGGATATTTTATTCCAGTTAGAAGTTCAGTCTGGAAGTCGAATGACACCAAATTGAGCGGAGGACCAAAAATTAATTCCGGTGGCTTTTACGTGGGAGTTGTACTGGGTATTATGCAATAGGACATTAAAAAAGACCCTGTCGACAGGGCCTTTCTTATAAAAAATGTTATTTGCTTTTCTTCTTTGGCGGATTTTTTTTCGCATCCTTTTCTTTGTACTCAGTGAAAGCATTGGCCAGCTTTTCGAGTTCAGGATCCAGACCCGGGGCAAATTCTTCCGGTCTTTCAGGTGCTCCCGGATTCGGATAAGACATTTCCGGTTCCTTCATCGCCTGCAGTTCTGTTCCGTCATTTGCCGGTGCAGACCCGCTGAAGATAGAGGCAAGCTCAGATTTGTCGAGCGAAAAATGGTATTGCTGACGATTAATACCCGCATCGATCAGCTTCTTTACTTCAGGATACTGTGATGAATCAAATTTGGGTATGGGTAATATATTTCCCCAGTCTACACCCAGTGTTTCCAGTGCTTTTGCAAATGCCATCTCATGCGCTTCATCGCGGGCAATGAGAAATGCCACAGTTGCACGGAGTGTCTTGTTCGAAGACATCTGGTAAATCCGGCATTTTTGTAAACGGCCGGTAGATTCAAGCACCAGATTGTCCATCAGGTCCAGAACAAGGTTGCCATGATTGTGCACATAGGACCCTGACCACGGATTTCCCGCTGCGTCCACCGGAAGCGCACCCTGGGCACCCACAATAAAATGGTGCGGGTTTTTCTGCTCTTTTGCCATATCCATTGGAGCAGAACCGCCTTTGCCGGGCACATCCGTTTTCTTTCCCTGGTATCGAGGCGAACCGTCGAGCAACTTTGAAATCGTCTTTGTAATCAGTTCCACGTGGCTGATTTCTTCAATCCCTACACTTCTTATCAGGTGCATATAAGAAGTTGCGTTTCCCCTGTAATTGAAAGTCTGGAAGAGGTATTGCATCATGGTGCGCATTTCTCCAAACTGGCCACCGAGGCCTTCCTGCAGGGCATTTGCCGCCGAGGGATCCGGTTCGTCATCAACAATCGGGTTGATGAGTTGGTCGATGTGGTAAAACATTGTTTATAAAGTTTATATGATAAAATGATTGGCAAAGCGATAATACAAAACGCAGACCATGCAAGTGGGGTCATCCCCTCCCCAATAGGAGGGATATGGATTACAGGGTTTATCAGTAAATTTGCTGTATGAAAAGGCTTTATTTATCGGCGCTTGCAGCTTTGATTCTCACTGAAGATCTGAGCGCCCAACAGTCCACTGACAGCGTAAAGGTGACCGAGCTCAAAGAAGTTTTTATCAGGGCCTGGCAAAAGCGGGATATTTCGGCCATGCCCGAAGTTCAGAATGGATTTCTTTATACCGGAAAGAAAACTGAACTGATCAATATAGCTGCTACCAATGCAAATATCTCAATCAAAACAGGCAGGCAACTTTTCGCAAAGGTCCCGGGGGCATTCATCTACGATATGGATGGCAGCGGCAATCAAATCAATATTTCTACGAGGGGACTTGACCCTCATCGCAGCTGGGAATATAATATCCGGCAAAATGGCGTCATCATCAACTCTGATATGTATGGTTATCCTGCAAGCCACTATAGCGCGCCGATGGAAAGTTATGAAAAGATAGAAATGGTGCGCGGTGCCGGTTCACTTCAATACGGTGCACAGTTCGGAGGCATGATTAATTTTGTGACCAAAAAGCCGGATACTGCAAAAACATTCAGTTTTGAAAGCGTGAACACAGCCGGTTCCTTTGGTTTGCTGAGTTCTTATAATTCGATCAGCGGAACGATTAAAAAGTTTTCATACAGCGCATATTATTATCGCAGGCATTCTGATGGCTTCCGCAAAAACAGCGAGTCAAATGCCGAAGCACAGTTTGTGGAGCTGCAATACCATTTCAATGAAAGCTTTTCAGTAAGGGCGGAACTGGGACGTACAAAATATCTCTACCAGATTCCCGGACCTTTAAACGATAGCATGTTTCATGCAGATCCAAAGGGTTCAACCAGGAAAAGAAACTTTTTCAGCCCGGATATTTTTGTTCCATCGGTGACGATCGACTGGAAACTGTCTCCGCGTACACAATTGATCATTCAGACATCTGCTGTGTTTGGCAAAAGAAGCAGTGTACAGTTTGATGCATTTGCAACCGTGCGTGACAATGTTGATCCGCTCAGTGGAAATTATAAAAACAGGCAGGTGGACATTGATGGATTCAACAGCCGGACAATAGACGCCAGGGCATCACATAATTATCAGATTGGTGTAGTAAAATCAAGGTTGACGGGTGGTCTGACTTATATGAACAATGATCTGCACAGGAGGCAGCTGGGCAAAGGCACCACTGGCACGGACTTCGACCTCTCACTGGTAGAACCCGGATTTGGAAGGGATATTCATTTCAGGACTTCAAACGTTTCTTTTTTCGCAGAAAATGCTTTTGATATCGGCACGAAGCTGACGGTATCTCCGGGCATCAGATTTGAAAAAGGAATTTCAAGGATGAGTGGTGAGATCAGGTATTATCCTGCCAATGAATTGCCTGCAGAAATAAAACATGAATTTGTGCTGGCCGGAATCAGTGTCAATTATAAACTTGATAAGGAGAATGGACTGTATGGTGGAATTTCTCAGGCATACCGACCCGTGTTGTTCAAAGATATTGTGCCCGCCTCCGTGTATGAGAAAATCGATGAAAACCTGGAAGATGCCCTGGGCTATAATGCAGAGGTTGGTTTGAGAGGAAAGATCGCAGGAAGGTTGCAGTATGATGTAAGTTATTTCAGACTCGTTTATAAAAACAGAATGGGCGCCCTTGTATTAACAGACAATGCCGGGCAACCATACACATACAAAACGAATGTAGGTGACAGCCGGACAAATGGCATGGAATTGTTTTTACAATACAAATTTCCGATCACCAATAAATTATATGCCGGCATTTTTTCATCCACCTCTTATATGGATGCTGTGTTTACCGATGGTCAGCTTTCTACAGGAACAGAAAACAAATCCATCCGCGGCAACAAGGTAGAGTCTGTCCCACATTGGATCAGCAGAAACGGAGTGGATATCGTTTACCAGGGTTTCAGTTGTACGATCCTGTACAGCTATACCGGAAAATCTTTTTCTGATGCGTTGAATACCGTTGATCCACCAACTACCGGCGCAAAAGGAATCACTCCGGGATATGGAGTGTGGGATTTCAATGCGTCAGTTCCGGTAAACGGATTTATCAATGTTAGGGCTGGTGTCGGGAATATTTTTGATCTGAAATATTTTACCAAAAGACCGGTAATGTATCCCGGTCCAGGAATTTGGACAAGCGACGGGAGAAACTTTTATGTAACGGTGGGTTTAAAGATTTGATAACAGTTTAAAAACTTGCGGACTTGATGGGGGATTCAAAAAATTCGAGGCCCATCCCTCCCCGTACGAGCG
>JACMLD010000285.1 GCA_014379785.1 Chitinophagaceae bacterium | reverse complement strand
TCATGGTTGAACCATTTTGCTTTTTCGTAGTCGAATTTCGCTCCGGCACTGTGCACCCGGTCCATCGAAAACTTTTCAATCAATTCTTTCCTGCTGAATATTTCTTTTTCTGTACCGTCGTTCCAGCCGAGCAAAGCAAGAAGGTTTATCAGGGCCTCGGGCAAAAATCCTTTCTCTTTAAATCCTTCAGTAAGCTCCTGTGTTTTGGGATCTGTCAAGTTCATAGCAAACACAGGAAAACCGTATTTGGCGCCATCTCTCTTGCTCAGCTTTCCATTTGGCCCAAGGATCAACGGCAGGTGTACCCACTGCGGCATCTGCTCTTCCCCAAAGAGGTGTCTCCACAAAATGATATGCAGAGGTGCGCTTGGCAGCCACTCTTCACCGCGGAAAGCGTGGGTGATCTTCATTAGAAAATCGTCAACCACCACCGCCAGGTGATAGGTAGGCATGCCATCGGCTTTCAGTAATACCTTGTCGTCAAGGGTGGAGGAATCAAATTTCACCTCGTGCCTGATCATGTCATTGAGCACAATGGTCTCAGGCGTTTCCGGCCATTTGAATCGTATCACGTTTTTTTCTCCTGCTTCCAGTCTTTTTTTTGTTTCTTCATCAGACAGGGTCAGCTGGTTCTTCATGTGTTTCCTGGTCTCGCGGTCATATTGTGCATGCGAACCGTCTTTGGAAAACTTCTTTCGCATTTCGTCGATATCCTCTGGTGTATCGAAAGCATAGTAGGCATGACCCTGCTGTATCAGCTTTTCTGCAAACTCACGATATATCTCCTTTCTTTCGCTCTGCCGGTAGGGACCGGAATCTCCGCCGTGAACCGGACTTTCATCGGGTTCTATGCCAAGCCATTTGAGGCAGTCCATTATATAGTCTTCAGCACCTTCCACATATCTCGACTGGTCGGTGTCTTCTATTCTCAGAATAAAATCTCCCCCATGTTTCTTCGCAAAAAGATAATTGTACAATACAGTTCTTACCCCTCCGATATGTAATCCTCCAGTGGGACTGGGCGCAAAACGCACTCTTACTTTTTTATTCATGTAGCAAAGATATAAGCATGCCTTCAAATGGGCATTTCTTCATTTTTTATCATTAAATTGGGATACAAATTACCAACACTTACCGCATGGCCTTAAAGATAATAGACCACGGCAGCAAGGAATATCTCCAGATGATAAAAATGCGCAATGACATCCTGCGCAAACCTCTGGGGTTAATCTTTAATCCCGAAGAACTCGAGACCGAGAAAGAAGAAGTTTTGATTGGAGCATTCGAAGAAGAGAAAATGCTGGGCTGCTGTATGTTGGTACGTCAGGACGGAAAAATTGTCAGGCTGCGGCAAATGGCCGTTCTCAATAACCTGCAGGGAAAAGGCATTGGCAGGGCACTTATGAGTTTTGCAGAAAACATAGCGCGCGACATGGGCTATTCCAAACTTACCATGCACGCGCGCAAAACTGCGGTCGGCTTTTACGAGAAGCTCGGTTACCGCACCAGCGGAGATGAATTTCTTGAAGTCACCATACCCCATTTCATGATGGAGAAAGACCTCAGAATGTAATTCTACTTTATCAGGCGGAGGGTAAACGGATACCTGTAAATCTTATTATCCGCTGCATTGATGGTTGCAATAATGCAAAGGATCAGGCTTGCGATTGCGATCACCCACATCAGAAGAATCCCGACAAGAATCAGAATAAGCGGAATGCAGACAATGTAAGCAATGACTAAGGTGAGCTGAAAATTGAGCGACTCCTTTGCGTGTTGCGCTACATAGTGTGAATCATCTTTTTTAATCAGGTAGATGATCAGGGGAGCAAGAAAACTAAAGAAGATAGGCAGACAATGGGAAAGTATGGCCATCGTCTTCTCATCAGAAGTTGGCGTATAAAGGCTCGGCTCTGTACTGCCAGTGAAGTTTTGATCAGACATGATAAGGGTTTTGTCTGTGAAAGTTAACAAATCAGCGGCATTTTCTTCAATTATTGTTTGGGTTGGCCCACCACTTTTACATGCATCCTGCTCAGAAACTGGTGCATCTTTTCCATGCCATCCACATCGTCCACCACCAGCAAAAAGTTTCGTCCGGTCTGTTTGAGTTTACCCTTGGTTGTATGTGTTTGCAGATAAGAGAGAATATCCCGGAAAAGTGAAGATTCGAAATAGGGAGAGTCTGGTTTATTGATAAAATAACATCTCAGCGTTTCATCTTTCAGGGTCATCT
>JACMLD010000284.1 GCA_014379785.1 Chitinophagaceae bacterium | reverse complement strand
TTCTGCTTCTTTCAACCCTTGGTGCAGGCGCACAGACAATTCAATTCACCTCCAAGCCTGATACCACTGGAGTTGAAAACGTTCCTTATTTAAGTTCGCTCTCAGCTGTCATCGATAACAATGACAAGCTCACTTTTTCAGCGGTTACTCTTCCAAACTGGCTCACCCTGAGTAATTCAGGTGCAGCAAGCGGAACGCAGGTGAACAACTCCCCAATCGGCGCTCCCGGTGGAGTAGCCGGCGATGCCAACGGAAACTTCTATGCCGTAGAAAATTACGGAGGCGTGATTCATAAGATCGCTCCGGACGGTACAACCACTGTTTTCACCACAAGAAATGTGAATGTCGGTTATTGCTATGGTGCCATCGTAGTGGACAACTACCTGTATGTATCCATTTATAATAATGGTTACGGAACAGGTGGCATAGAGAAATTTGACATCACGCAGACAAACCCTGCGGCCATTCCCGTTTTCACAGGTGACGATGTCTTGTCAATGACAACAAAAGACTGATATCTGTATGCAGCCATGTACACAACAGGCCGCGTTCTTCAAATAAAAATATCAGACAACAGCGTCACAGAATATGTCACGGGACTGCCAGTATACAATCCCTTTGGTCTCGGATTCAGTGCCAATGGTGATCTTCTGATCGCTTATTATAGTAATGCCGCACTGGTAAAATATTCCAACGGAGTAGTCAGTTCGTTGCTGACCAATCTTCCCGCCAGCGCTACCGATGTAAAGATCGATGCAGCAGGATATATATATGTCAGCTTCTGGGGCTCGCAGATAAGAAAATACAATCCTGATATGACCGCTTTTGTTGAAGTTTCAGGATCCACAATCTATTGCTGGGGAATGACCCTCACTGCCAGCGGTACGCTGATCTACGGTGATTACATGGCAAATAAAGTATTCACACTTCAGACAGGCGCAACCCTGTCAGGCACACCATCTCACAATGATGTGGGCCAGCACCCGGTTAAAATCATGGTCAGTAATGGTACAGTGAGTGCAGAACAGGAATTCATCATCACTGTCACGGATCCAAACCCGCCATTGATTACAGACCTGACTCCTGCACACAAAGCCATGGATGTTTCACTTGACTCAAATCTTTCAGTAATTTTTTCTGAGGAAGTCGTGAAAGGTTCCGGAAACATTTACCTCATTGCATCGGCAACCGGAGATACTTTACAGACAATAGATATCCAATCTTCACAGGCTACCATTGATGGCAGCAAATTGTTTGTAGATATTGCACAGCTTCCATCACTCACAGACATACATATTTTGATGGATGCAGGTTTGCTGAAAGATGTAAATGGAAACAATTTCGCAGGTATATCAAATGTGCTTTCTTGGACGTTCACAAGTGTTGAACAACCAAAGGATGCACAGTCAATTACATTCGCAGCTTACGATACCCTGACATACGGCGCACAGGATTATACTCCTGCAGCAACTTCCACCTCAGGATTGGCAGTGAATTATGAAAGCAGTGATCTTTCCGTTGCAACAATCGTAAATGGCCAGGTGCATATTTTAAAAACCGGCTTTGTCACCATCACTGCAAAACAGGAAGGCGATGACGACTACCTGCCAGCAACACCCGTAACACAGGAACTGGTTGTAATCAAAAAAGACATTACTGTTACACTCAGCACAATCCCTGCGATTTCAAAAATTTATGACGGCGACTCAACAATAGTTTTAAGCGCATCTAATTATCTGCTCAATGGTGTGATAAATTCAGATGACGTAACCGTAAACGGAATATCAACGTTCGACGGCGTTGCCTCGGGTAAAAATAAAACGGTCACAGCCTCTTCGTTTATTTTGACCGGAGCACAGTCATACAATTATACCCTGGTAACTACAGAGGCATCTGTAGACGGAGCGATAGAGCCGAAGGAAGTTTCTTTGATAATGAATTCTTCTCCGGCCATCTCAAAAGTTTATGATGGAACCACTGCAGCAATCACGCGGACGGCAAATTATTCGCTTTCCGGCCTGATTGGCAACGATCAGGTGTCCGTAACCGGCAATGCAGTTTATAGTGATAAGAATGCATCTGCTTCCAAAGCAATCACTGTCAGCGAGTTTATCCTTTCAGGTAAAGACAAAGACAACTACACGCTCATAACAACGACAGCCGCCGTAACAGGCGCTATCACTCCTGCTGCGCTTGTTATCACCGCTGAAAATAAGACTAGAAAACAAGGGGAGTCAAACCCGGCATTCAGTTTTACCTATATTGGTTTAGCGCAGGGTGATACACCGGCTGACCTGACGACGGCGGCAACCGCTCAGACAACTGCAACTGCAGTTTCTCCCATTGGATACTTCGATATCATAACCGGCGGAGCATCTTCTGACAACTATACCATCAGCTTTATCAATGGCAAACTTACCATTGCTCCAAACGATGGAGAACATCTGAAAGTCTGGACCAGCAGTCCTTCGGTTTTACAGATTCGTGTGTACAGTGAAATAAATCAGGCTTCGAGAATTGCCATTTTCACGGCTGCCGGTCAACCGGTGAACAACGCTTATCTCGCACTGAGACCCGGCGTCAACAGTACTACAATGTCAGTTGGCAATCTTGCCTCAGGCGTTTATATCGTACATATTCAAACGGGCAATTTCAAGGAATCACAAAGAGTAAGAATCAAGTAACCCCATCTAATCTTTTATGAAAATATCAATAAAGAAATTATCCAAAATACTGCCCGTGGTTATGGGATTTTCAACCCTTTCCATTGCGCAGTCGACGGAAAAAATCAATATCGTTACTACATCTGTTCCCTTCCTGCGTATCTCAAGCGATGCGCGGGCGGGCGGAATGGGCGAAACAGGCATTGCGACCTCGCCCGATGCCAATGCACAGTTTTACAATGTTGCGAAATATGCTTTCGCGGAAAGTAAGACCGGAATTGGGATGACGTATACTCCCTGGCTTAAAAAGCTTGGACTAAACGATGTTTACCTGGCATCTTTGGCGGGATATTATAAAATAGGAGATGACCAGGCATTCTCTGCTTCTTTGAAATACTTCAGCCTCGGAAATCTGCAGATCAGCGATAACGACGGAAATGCACTGTATACGCAACGTCCCAGCGAAATGAGTGTGGACGCTGGATACTCCCGCAAGCTTTCTCCTAAGATTTCTATGGGATTGGCAGCAAGATATATTCACTCCGATATTGCCGGAAACAGCAGTCAGGGAAATATTCAGTATAAAGCCGGAAACGCTTTTTCTGCAGACCTCGGACTTTATTACAGTACTGTAGCAGAAGGAAAAAGCGGTTGGAGTGCAGGAGCAGCACTATCAAATCTTGGTACAAAAATTTCCTATTCGTCAGACGCCGGTCAGGAGAATTTTCTTCCGGCCAATGTCGGCGGAGCGGCGGGATATACCTGGGCAGTTAATGAAGCGCACAAGTTAACCATCAATGCAGAGGCCAACAAGTTGCTCGTACCGGTTGCACCAGCAAACGCAACCGAGGATGAATACCGCAAATACAATGAGACAGGCGTGATAGACGGCTGGATCAGCTCATTCGGCAACAAGGCTATGTCTTATGCAGCCGGGGGTGAGTACGTATATGCGGGACAATTCAGCTTGCGCGCAGGATACTACAGAGATACCAGGTCTTTGGGAAAGAGAAATTATTTCACAACGGGATTTGGCGTAAAATACAATATCCTTGATTTCAATTTTTCTTACGTGCTTCCTTCTGGAACAGGTATCAATTCTAACCCGCTTTCAAACACCATTCGCTTCAGTCTTATCTTTAGTCCAGGAGCGGCGAAATAGACATTTCATTCAAAAAAAAACTGTTGTATCGATCGATACAACAGTTTTTTTATTTAAAATACTCAGGATTATTTTTCCCGCACTGCCGGTTTCCTTTTCTTTTTTTTCGCTGCATGCACTTCGGCGAGTTGCCGGTTTTCCTCTATTTTAAACTTAATCATATCCTCTATCAGTTTTACGGGGACGGGATGATCGTCCGCCAGCTGAATCGCACCTTTCGAAGTGCGATAGTCCGCCAATTGATCTTCAAAAGCGATGATTGCATCGGGCCCGGGATACAAGCCGATATGCACCTTTGCAGCTGCATAATAAATAAGGTTTCTGCCGGCAAGCTTGAATGCCGGCATACCATAACCAATTAATTCGATTGCCTCCGGTGAAACCTTCCGGATGATTTTGCGGATCTGGTCCATCTTTTTCCTGGTTTTGCCATCCAGCGCAGAAAAATAATCGTCGACCGTCCCGAATTTTTTGCTGTCTATCATACTCCAATTTACAAATCCCCCTGTTTTACAGACAGGGCGGTTTGCGACATTTTGTGAGGATATTGCGATCTTTGGAGCTAATAATTTTTCTATCTTCAGGGAATCGATTTAGTAGTGAAACGCTTCAATCTTAATTACCTGTAACAGGCAGTAAAGGGATTTCTGCAGGGTTGTCAATAAAAACTTTCCCTTAAATGATTACAAAAGATGTTATCTCCCGAAACAATGTTCGCGTTTCCGGCAAGGGGCAACCAATGCTTTTCGCGCATGGATTTGGCTGCGACCAGAATATGTGGAGATATCTTACGCCGGCATTCGAAAATGACTATCAGACAATATTGTTTGACTATGTCGGTGCCGGAAAGTCAGACAAAAACAGCTACGAACCAAAGCGATACGAAACGCTCCAGGGATACGCACAGGATGTACTTGAGATCTGCGAATCACTCTCTCTGCGAAATGTGATTTTTGTTGGCCATTCAGTAAGTGGTATGATAGGTTTGCTGGCAGCAGTCGAACGGCCGGAGATTTTCAGCAACCTTGTGATGGTGGGACCTTCGCCATGTTATATAAACGGGGACGACTACATTGGTGGATTTGAAAGAAGTGACATTGAAGGACTGATAGAAACAATGG
>JACMLD010000283.1 GCA_014379785.1 Chitinophagaceae bacterium | reverse complement strand
TTTTCTACGGAGTTCTGCAAGACTGGTTGAGGCACCATCTGCCGCTGCTCTCAAGATACCTGGTATTGTTGCCGCTACTGTCAGCCGGACTTTTTGCTATAAACCATTTTACCCGACGAACCGTGCATACAGCAAAGCTTTTCCTGTATGTGAACAGCTTGTTTATATTGCTTTGTTTGTTTGAGGCATCGGTATTTCTGATAAACCAGGCAACCAATGGCCAGGGTCTGACTACGCGGAAAGCAGATTTTGGAGATATCAAACCCATGTCCGCCGCAACAACAAATCCGGATATCTATCTCCTGATATTTGACGGGTACTCCGGCAACCATGCTCTGAAAAAAGAATGGAACTATGACAACAGCGCCATCTATTCCTTTCTCAGGGCCAGGGGATTCTTTGTGGCAAACCATCCAAAAAGCAATTACAACGTAACACCTTATTCTATCGGGTCCATGCTGAACATGGATTACCATCCGCCTTTCGCCTTCGCCAAACTTGAAACAAAAGATTTTATGCAGGGAGTGGCAACAGTATCTGAGAATCGCCTCTGCAATTTTCTGACTGCGAAAAACTATGAGGTGCGCAATTTCTCATTTTTTAATATGAGTTATGACCAGACCCGGATTGCGCCTTTTTACGTTGTCAATATACGCGAGCTGATAGTCAATCAGACCTTGCTGGCAAGGTTTACAAAAGACAGGGGTTGGAAGAATGGAAACGGCGCACTTAAACAGTCGGTGATAGACGACGAAATCAAAAAGGAGAACCGCATTCATTACAACCGGATCGGGCAGACGATGAGTGGCCTTCTCAATATCTCAAGAGAAAAAAGGGAAAAGCCTGTTTTCATCTACGCTCATTTTGTGTTGCCGCACGACCCTTATTTTTTCGACAGCACCGGTCGCGCTTATGCGGAAAAGGAATGGACAGTCAGCAGATCCGACAAGTCGCGCTACCTCTCTCAACTGGTTTATACAAACAGCCTGATAAAAAATCTTGCTGAATCGCTACTGAAAGATGCAAAAAGAGAAAGGATCATTGTCATTGCCAGCGACCATGGCTACCGTTCTTTTGAGGCGACGGCCGATCCGCAAATGCAGTTTGAAAATCTGATGGCTGTTTACTACCCGACAAAACGCTATCCGAATTTTTACGATTCAATTTCTTCCGTAAATACTTTCAGGGTAATTTTGAAAGATTTCTTTAATATGCCGCTACCTTTATTGAAGGATTCAAGTGTTTATATAAAAGTTTGGTAACCTTTAAACAGAACTTTGCATGTATCAGGATGAGATAAGAACCGACTGGACAAAAAATGAAATTGCTGAAATATACAATAGCCCTTTGCTGGAACTGGTCTACAGAGCCGCAACGGTTCACAGAAATTTTCAGGATACCGCGGAAGTGCAGGTCTGCACACTGCTCAGTATAAAAACCGGCGGATGCCCTGAGGATTGTGCTTACTGTCCGCAGGCCGCAAGATTCAATACCGGCGTAGACGTGCAGGCACTCATGAAAAAAGAAGATGTGCTTTCCTATGCTGAAAAAGCAAGGGCCGCAGGTTCCACCAGGTTTTGCATGGGTGCAGCCTGGCGTGAAGTGCGTGACAACCGTGATTTTGACCGTGTACTCGACATGGTAAAAGGTGTCAACCAGCTCGGTATGGAAGTTTGCTGTACAATGGGCATGCTGACTGAAGAGCAGGCGGCAAAACTTCATGAAGCGGGACTGTACGCATACAACCACAACGTGGATACTTCTGCCGAGCATTACAGCGATATCATCACCACCCGTACTTATAATGACCGGCTCAGGACATTGAATACTGTCCGAAAGGCAGGAATCAGCGTTTGCAGCGGTGGTATCATTGGTCTGGGAGAAAGTCACGAGGACCGCATCGGCATGCTCCACACACTTTCCACATTGCCTCAGCATCCCGAGAGCGTTCCCATCAACGCATTGGTCAGAGTGAAGGGCACGCCTTTGCAGGACAATCCAAAAGTGGATATCTGGGATATGGTAAAAATGATCGCTACTGCCAGAATCATTATGCCAAAGACCATGGTAAGACTCAGTGCAGGGCGAACGGAAATGACCATTGCCGAACAGGCTTTCTGTTTTATGGCCGGGGCAAACTCGATTTTCGCCGGAGATAAATTGCTCACCACACCCAATCCATCGTTTGATGAAGACAAGGCGATGTTTGAACTGTTGGGATTAAAGCCGAGAGTGGCTTTTAAAGAAGAAGTAAAGTCAGTAGATCTCGTTGCTTAGTTCAGGCATTACTTCCTGCACTTCGAGACAAATATATTTTTTACCATCGTATGCTTTCTCGATGGCATCGAATACTTCTGTGTATGAGGAGTTTTTTGTCACGTAGGCAAAGGCACCGGCATTCAACATCTTTCGGACATATACCGGCTCCACATGAATGGACATGGCAACAATCCTGATATTTGGCTGACTTGCGGTGATTATTTCGGTGGCCTCAATCCCCGTCATCAAATCCATGTTAATGTCCATCAGAATCACATCGGGGTTGTGCGCAGCAGCAGCCTCAACAGCTTCTTTCCCGTTGCAGCAAGTCGCTACAACCTGAAAGGATTTGTTGGTGGATAAAATGAAATTCCACGTCTCCCTTACCTGATGGTGGTCATCAGCTATGGCGATTCTAATCATGAGTCTTTTCGAGTTGCGTTAAATGCTATTATAAGGCCGAAGTCTAAGAATAATTTTTTAGCAGATTATCATACTAAAGCTTCCAACGATTTATTCGGGGTCGTCGTTTGTATCTCATAAATATATTATACAAAAACAAAAGGAACAAAACAAAGGTTAAACATTTTCCTCAGGGTTACTAACAAAAATAATTTCTCATAATGGGAAAAAACAACATATTATAAATGATTACCCTAGGTAGATTAAAATTTATCCAGCGGTAGGTTCAGAGCGAACTGATTATAGCCAGTATTATTCTGATAGTGACTTCTTGCATACCGGATCTGGAGCTTCCGGAAGGTGGCACCCGCGCCAATAGAGAAACCGGTTAAGCCGGTTGCGCTGTTGCTGATCACAAGTTCTCTACGCTTCAGGTGATTATAACCGGCTGTCAGTTCAATTTTATCCGACACAAAAACCTGGGCGGCAAAAACAAAATGCCTGAAGACTTTATCTATTGTGAACGAACCCCTGCCACTGCCCTGCATACCATTGCTATTGTCAAACGCTGTGTCAGCATACCTTATGTCGAACTGATGGAGATGGTGCGCCGTAAAAGAAAACTGGAGCGGAGCATTCGCGAGCTTTTTTGTGATACCAAGCTGGATATCAAAAGGCAGGCCGTCTGCACTACTTCCTTCATATTTCTTTAGCTGTGCGCCCATGTTTTTCAGGAGCAGTCCCGCCTGCAACCCTTTCGTGCTGTCATAATAATTTACGCCTAAATCTAAAGCGATTGCGCTTGACCGGTAGATCCCATAATTTGAATTGATAAATTTTACCGTCGCTCCATAATGCCAGTGTTTTTCATAACTGCGCGAAGCGGATAACTGCACGCTGTAGTCCCGCGGGCGCATATTGCCTGAGATATTGCCCGATGCATCCGTCGTGATAATATTGCCATAATCAAGAAAATGCACCGCAGCGGAAAAATTGGCAGACCAGGGTTCATACCGGTAGGCATAAGCGCTGCTGAAATTTTTCACACCCGCATAGAGCGCGTTGAATGAAACCATCAGCTGCTGATCCAGGTTTGTGCGTATCAGGGCCGGATTGTTTGCAGCCAATCCCAGGTCGCTGGAAATATTGGAAACATTGATGCCTCCGAGGGCAGACAATTGAGGAGCGGAGGGGAGTTTAAGAAAATTGTATGCAGCATTGCCGCCGATGGCCTGAGCATGGATATCCTTCAGAAAAGAAAACGCAACCAGCGCCGTCAAAATAATCTTCGGGCTGATTGCGTTTATTGAAAACTTTTTTATCAATGCGTTGTGGTTGAACTTTTAAACCAGTGCCAGGTCAAATACCTGCTGCATCGTTTTTACGTAGTGAAATTTTACTCCCTTGATAAAAGTTGAGTCAATCTCCTGTACGTCTTTTTCATTTTGCCAGCAAAGTATCACTTCGCGAAGGCCCGCTCTTTTAGCTGCGAGGACCTTCTCTTTTATGCCGCCTACCGGTAGTACCTGACCACGCAATGTGATTTCGCCCGTCATAGCCAGGTAGGGTTTTACCTTTCTGTTTGTCATGGCCGATGCCAGTGCGCTCATCATGGTGACTCCTGCACTCGGACCATCTTTGGGGACGGCTCCTTCGGGTACATGAATATGTATATTCTTTTTTACAAAAATACTCGAGTCAATATTGAATTTTTTTGCATTTGCCTGCAGAAACGTGAGTGCAGTAGAGGCGCTTTCCTTCATGACATTGCCCAGATTGCCGGTAAGTTTCAACTCTCCCTTTCCTTCACTCATACTGGTCTCAATAAACAGGATGTCTCCGCCGACATAGGTCCATGCCAGTCCCACAGCAACACCAGGCATATTTGCGGTCTTGTAGATTTCGTTGCTGTATCTGGGCCTGCCCAGAATACGCTCTACATCACCCGAAGAAAGCGTCGGTTTTAATTTTCCTTTGGTGGCGAACTCTTTTGCCTGGCTCCTCATAATAGATGCCAGTTGCCTGTCGAGTTCACGCACACCGCTTTCCCGCGTATAGTCCTCAATGATCTTTTCGACTACCTTATCGCTTATCTTAAATGGATACTTCTCAAGACCATGCGCTTCCCGCTGTTTCGGAAGCAGGTGACGTTTTGCTATTTCAATTTTTTCTTCAACCGCATATCCGCTCAGATCAATTATTTCGAGCCTGTCGCGCAGCGCCGGTTGAATATTTGCGATATTGTTTGCGGTTGCGATAAACAATACTTTGCTGAGATCGTATTCCAGCTCAAGATAGTTGTCGTAAAATGTATGGTTCTGTTCCGGGTCAAGGACCTCAAGCAGCGCCGATGAAGGATCTCCGCGTTGGTCGTTGCCCACCTTATCTATCTCATCGAGTATCATCACGGGATTGCTGGTCTTAGCCTTGCGGAGCGACTGAATGATTCTGCCGGGCATGGCGCCGATATAAGTCTTTCGGTGTCCCCGT
>JACMLD010000282.1 GCA_014379785.1 Chitinophagaceae bacterium | reverse complement strand
CACACCGCAGCATTTGTTCTTCATCGGTCCGGTAGGGAGATCGATCCGGCACATGATACTAGGGCTAACTTCTAATCGAATTAGTAAACGGCAGACTTAAGTCACGCGTTTGCGCAATACAGCTTTCACCCATTTTTTCCGCTGGCATATGGCGCATTCACGACTTGTATGCGCCGCAATTTCTTCTGTATTGCCGCAATGAGCACAAGAGTACATGCTGGTTTGACTGATCTGAGTAAGTTGTTCCTCGAATTCATGGAGAAGTATAGGTAGGCCAGGCTTCACCTCTTCGTCCGGGAAATAAAAAATGCTTAGTTGCCCCGATACTTCAAGGTATGCCAGTTTGACCTGTCCAATTTGTGAAATCCCTTTCACCCTTAATTCTGAAAAGAATTCATCCTGTGCAAGCGTTTCTTTATCAAAACTTCCAATGCAGAATTTGCCTTCCTCAATCAGGCAAACGGTCTTTCCTTCTATCAGGTGTTCCACTTTCTTTGATTTTGCAATAAGATAGGTTGTGAAACGATACAACGATATAACCGTCGCAAAAACCAGAATGGCAGAAACAACACCAACTTCTTTGTAAAACATTGGGTCGCCAGCGGCTGAGCCGAGCCCGATAATAACGACCAGTTCAAACACCGTCAATTGACGAACACCTCTTTTCCCCATGAGCCGTAACCCGAAGACCAGCGCGAGATACATTATGATAGTACGAAATAAAATTTCCAGTAAAAACCAGCTGTCCTCTTCGCCAAAAAGCAGCTTGCTAAGTTCGGGCAGTTTTATTTCCAGGTAAATCATATCGCTAATATAGACTTTAGATAGATACTATGCCGCTTTCGGCAGAGTCCAATGCGAAAGGTTTTTACATCGTGAATGATGTACCAAGCCCACGAAAAAAAAGCGAATCCGTTATCACTGCACCCGTTTGTTGAGGTCCTCGAGGCTTGTTGCGCGCTGGCGCGATGCTTTGATCTCCTTTCTGCCAAAGCGATAGCTGAGATTCAGCCTTACTTGCCGGCTTTCCCAACCACCTTTTCCCGCGATATACAAACTGCCCAGGCGACTTGTACCTGACCAGGGAAGGCGTTGGAAAATATCGGTAAAACTTAATCGAATGGTGGCTTGCTCGTTTAATATTTTCGTTTGCAGTCCAAGGTCGATATTCCAGATACTCCTGCACTTGTAAGTGCCACCCCACACATAGGGTGACAAGTAAAACGAACTCAGTTCTCCTGTCCATTTTTTTGAAATGATAAATGTATGCTGCTGATAAATATTGGCAACTGTAGCATTGATCCTAATTTCTTTTCCTCGTCCAAAATCAGACCGATATCGATTGTGGTTCACTCCTGCACTTGCGTAGCCGCTCCACCAGCTCGTAAATTTAAACGGAAGCGCTGCGCTTAAACTATACACCCGCTGTCTTGTGATATTTTGTTGGGTAATGAAGTTGCGCCTTCCTTCGATTGTATCCGTGATGGACGCAAAGAAATCTTTGACATCTGAAAACGACAGGATAGTCGTCAATTTATATGCGTAAGTGTGTTTTATTTCGATATTGTCAGTGAACTGTGGACGTAAAAAGGGATTCCCCTTCTGATACGTAAGTTCGTCGATCCGGTTCTCAAATGGATTCAGGTCCTGGTAAGAAGGGCGGTCAATTCTTCTGCTATAGCTCAATCCCATTCCGTGCTTCGCGTGCGGCTGATAGGTGATGCCTGCAGAAGGAAAAACGTTTAGGTATGATCGTTTCACACGCTGGTCCGTTATGTTGTTGACAGCTGTGAGTTCACCGAGGCTTTCCGTTTGTTCCAGCCGCAAACCAAACTGGTACCCCCATTTCTTTTTTTGTTTTTGAAACTGTGCATATGCGGCATGTATATTTTCGGTATACTTGAAATCATTGCTCCTGGTTTTATCGATCGTAGCCGTTCCGGCATTGTCATTAAAAAACGAAAACCTGTTGTCAGTAGCCGCCAGAGCTGACCGCCAGCCGGCATTGAATCTTCCGCCTTTCCATTTCATTTCCCAGCCCGCCTGCGCCGCTGCGAATCGAATTGTAACAGGTGTCTGATTTGAAAATCCACTTCTGAATATCGTCAGATCATTCTGGTCACTGTACCGGTTTTGAGTTGATGCATTTCCATCCAGGTCAAAATATCCATAATCCATGTCGACACTGAGACTACGACCAATAGTATCAGCGAATCGATAATTGAGATTGATACTTCCGTTTCGGCGGTGCCGGTTACCATTGGTCTCAGCCTGAAGGATCTGAGCAATCTGTTTGTCATCTTTGCCGGCGATTGGTGTATGACTTTTCGTATCTGATTTGTTCGTACTTAAATTGATATTCCCGAGGATACCCAATGTGTGCTTTCGGGAAATTGTCCAATCTGTTCCGATTTTGATATTTTGCGAACGACTTTTAGACCCTGTGACCGACCGTTGGTCGAATATTGAGTCGTTTTGATATCGGTAAAGGTTCAGATAACCTTCATAACTCCCCCGGGTAGAACTATAACTGCCGAAAACGTTGATTTTTTTTGTCCGGTGATTGATAGAGATACTTCCATTGTATTTTGGAAACATTCCCAATGACCAGCCAGCACTTACAGTACCGTTGGTTCCCAGCGACTTTGATTTTTTCAGCCTTAAATTGATGATACCGGCATTCCCAGCAGCTTCATAACGGGATGAAGGATTGCTAATAATTTCAATGGCGTCCACGTCTGTCGCTGGCATAGAGCGCAGCATTGCAGCTAACTCCTGCAGCGAAAGGGGGGAGGGTCGACCATCAATATAAATGCGTACACCAGATTTTCCATTCATGGTGATGCCATCTCCGGGATCAACTACAACTCCTGGCGATTTTTGTAAAAGTTCGAAGGCATTGCCGCCTGAACCAATAATACTTTGAGACACATTGAATACGGTCTTTTCCGGCATAACCTCAATAAGTGGCTTACTTGCAGATACCACTACATTCGATAATGTTTTGGTTGAAACCTTCAACCGGAACAGGAATATTGCATTGGAATTAAGGATGGTGTCGACAGATTGATAACCCGTCGAGGTTATCCTGAAAAGTAATGGAAATGGCGGTGCGCGGTTCAGGCGAAAGTTGCCAGCTTCATCGGTGAGTAGGTATTTCGTAACTATGCTGTCTGAGACACGACAGATAGCAAGACTCACCGCACTAAGACCAACACCTTTTTCATCTTCCACTCTGCCACTCAACGATTGGGCATTCACAAGGCAGGGAAGTAAAATAATTAGTAAAAGAAAACGCATAACGCAGATTTTACACGAACCTATAGCTCTGTGAAGGCAGAAAAATAGGTTCATCGCCCAACCGACGATTTTTGTGCTAAGCCGTCCATGTCATTCAGCGTTGATATTGTCGGTTCACCGAACAGAAATTCCCTCCGGCAGTATGAAGTCGTATATTAGCCTGATGGGTGCCAATCGTTCATTTTGGAACAGGAAAATCTTCTGGAGAATCAAACTTTGGGAAGTCACAACTCTGGTGGGGCTTCATGTTTTCCTCGGGTTACTTTATTGGGTTACCATATGGTTGACAGTTAGTCAGCAGCAGACCGAAGGAATAGCCATAAATTATTTTTACAAAATCCTGCTATCAGCGCCATTTTGGTGGTTGTTTTTTAGAAAACTTCGGAACCTGCCATTCTCACAAAAATTGTTATTACACATACCTGGATGTATACT
>JACMLD010000281.1 GCA_014379785.1 Chitinophagaceae bacterium | reverse complement strand
GTCATATGCGGATCCTCCAAAAAATGTGGTTTGTGATCATCGTCAGCCTTCATCAGAAACCTGGCCTCCTTCAACTCTTTCACAAGTCCGACAATTGGGACTTTCGTGGCTACATTGATATATATAGTATGCGAGGGATAACTCCCGAAATCTTTCATCTCCACCTTAAAGGGATGATACCCCATTCCCACCGTCCGCAAACGATTCACCACCCTTTCCTCCATCATCTCAATCTGATTAAACATCACCAACGCCAGATGAGGCCTCATATTCATACCGCTGGTCGTGCGGTAGGTATCCGCAAAATCCTTTCTCACCTGCGAGATCTTACTCCTCAATTCTTCGTGAGGATTCAACACAAGCATATACTCATTCAACCTGTAACCTGGTAAAGTCTGTATGATCGGTTTCATAATGTTTGATTTAAGATGCTGCAGGATGAAGCCGGAAAATATTTACCGGCTTCGCCTGTTCAAAAACATTTGTTCTTTTCAAAAGCAGCAGCTGGTCGACAGTAAACGATGCATGAAAACTTTTTTGCGAATAATCAAGCATCGCTTTTCTGTATATCGGTTCGGGCAACTTTCTGCAAATGCTGAGATGGGGATGGCTGACAAGCTTTGCAGGAGGACATGCAGAAGAACCGATGAACTCTTTTAGCGGCTTCAACTCCTGTGCCAGCCACTGAAACGGCGCAGGATCAGCCACCCGCAGATAAACAGTATGACCAGGAAAACCACTGAAATTATTCAGCGTGACAACAAAACTTTTGTTCATCGCAAATATCTTCTGCATCCATCTGATCATCGTCTCCTCCATCCCCTCACTCGCATAAAAAGCCGCTACATTTATATTGGGCATCACCGCCCCCGCATCCACGCAATACTCCGCAGAGAAATCTGCTTTCAGCTTATAAATTTCCTCCAAAACCTCCCGCTCAGGCACCACCACCAGCATGTATTCCACTACGGAACCATTCACCAAAACCTTTTCCTCCGGCTCCGCTACCGATGCAAACCCATCCATTCCGATATGTTCCAATCCGACCTTTGACAAACCACCCATGTGTATAAATTTATTTGTGCCTGATCATTATTTTAGCATAAATTTACTAAAGAATTTAGTTCACACAAAATTTATTTTATGGAAGAGGAAATGTTCAGCAGCGCGGCTTACAAGGGAACAAAGTCATTCTCGCAGTCGGAAATAAAAACTGCCAACGCCACCGGTTTTGGCGCCGCAGCAGACGACTACATGGAAAGAGGAATTGACCTGAATGAACAACTCATCAGAAATAAACCCGCCACTTTTTTTATGCGCGTAAGAGGTGACGCCATGCTCGGCGCAGGCATACACGATGGCGATGTGGTGATTGTCGACAAATCAATAAAAGCAGTCAGCGGCAAAGTAGTGGTCGCCACGCTCGATGGAGAAATGCTGATCCGCCGGCTCGAACGCACATTCAACAAAATGCGGCTCATCCCCGAAACACCCAAACTTTCTCCGATCGACATCGACCCGCTTTACAGCGAATTCTCCATCTGGGGCGTGGTCACCTACGTAATCCACGAACCATGAAAGCTATCATCGACTGCAACAGTTTTTATTGCTCCTGCGAAAGAGTTTTTCGTCCCGACCTGGCAAAATCCCCTGTAGTGGTCCTCAGCAACAACGACGGATGCATCATCTCCCGCAGCGATGAAGCCAAAAAATTTGGAGTAGGAATGGCCGGCCCATACTTCAAAGCAAAACACCTCATACAACAACACAATATCGCCGTCTTCTCATCCAACTACAATCTCTACGGCGACCTCAGCTGGCGCGTGATGGAAACATTGCGAACCTTTTCCGATTCCGTAGAAGTATACTCGGTAGATGAAGCCTTCATAGACCTCAGCGGAATGGCCACAAAAGACATCCCCGCATTCGCGATGCAGATAAGAAACCGGGTGGAACAATGGACAGGCATCTCCGTATCCATCGGCATCGCGCCCACAAAAACACTCGCAAAAATCGCCAACCATATGGCGAAAAGAAAAAAGATTGAAACCCAATGCGTGAAAATGATTGCCACAAAACAAGAAATAGACGCTGCACTCCGGGAAACAAGAGTGGAAGGCGTCTGGGGCATAGGAAGAAAAAATGCCGACAAACTCATCAACTTCGGCATCACCAACGCTTTTGAACTCAGCAATATGCGCGAAGAATGGGCAAACAAACACCTGGGAGGTGTCGTAGGCACAAGACTCATAAAAGAACTCAACGGCATTCCATGCATCGAAATGAATGACCCGCTCGAAACGAAAAAAATGATTGCTACCACCCGCATGTTTGGCGACCCGGTCTCAGACATCCAGAACATACGCGAAGCCATCGCTACCTACACTTCCAGAGCAGCAGAAAAACTAAGACGGCAACACAGCGCAGCAAGTGCCGTCAGCGTTTTCATCGTTCCAAAAGAAGAAGACCATATGTCTGATTTTCACCGCGGCAGCGCCATTACAGCCCATACAAATCTCTCATCTGCCACTTCCATTACGCACGAACTGATAAAACCCGCTGTTGCGCTGATCGACAGTCTCTACGAAAACGGAAGATTGTATAAAAAAGCCGGCGTCATGCTCAGCGGGCTCGTCCCCGACAGCTCCATTCAGGCCAATCTGTTCGAACCCGCATCCAAAAACAGCAACAGAATGCTCATGGGAATGGTGGACAATGTCAACTTCAGCATGCGCGACGACGTTCTTAAATATGCCTCTTCCGGGACAACCCGCGACTGGAAAATGAGACAGGAGCTCAGAAGTAAACGCTACACATCGCGCTGGGAAGAACTCTTCGAAGTAAGATAACGCCGGAGTTTTTTCTGCACATACTCCACCAGCTCCGGAGTAAAGGTCTCATCCTGCATATGCATGAAAAAATACAACTCCTTTATTCCATTGTCCATCCAGAGTTTTATCCGCTTCACCCATGCATCCGCACGTTTGTAATCTGTAGCATGCAGTTCATTTCCCACAAATCTGATAAAGGCCTTTGCCACCGGCAACTGCATATGTACCAGATCCCTCCGGCCCGCAGTATCAGTGATTACTGCGCCAATCTTCAATTTTTTTAGTAATAAGAAAACTTCTGCCTCCAGCTTTTTATCGCTGAACCAATCCGGATGACGCAGCTCAAGGAAAAAGTTTTTATCAGCAGGTAATTTTTTCAAAAATGCAAACAACTCTTCCTTCCGTTTTGGACCGAAACGATCACTCAGCTGAATAAAGATGGGACCGAGCTTATCGCCCAATCCATCCACACCCCTTAGAAATTCGTTGAGCAAAAATTTCTTTGTCCCCAGATTTCCGAAATGCGTTATGCCTTTGTACATCTTTGGACAAAAAACAAAATCTGACCGTTCGGCCCTGACAGCCCATGCAGCCGTAGCGGACGCGCCATAAACTTTGTAATGGCTGGCATTGAGTTCAATGCTGTTGAAATGCTTTACATACTGGTCCAGAAAGTTTTTCTCTTTTGTTCCTTTCGGATACAGCTTGCCCACCCACTCTTTTCTTCCCCATTTCGCACACCCGATAAACAGTTTTGCTTTCTTGTCTGGTCTGCCTTTCAGGATTTTTCCGTTTAACGGACTGTCGCCAGGAAGTTTGAGTTTCCTGATATCGAGTTCCGAATATGGTATATGTCCAAAGTCCATGATACAATCTGCCTAAGGTAAAATATTTTAACTTTAATAGAATGAAACTACCACTCCTGTTGTTGCTGGGCCTCTCACTCAATGCAGCAGCTCAAAAAGATAGACCAAATGTTTTATATATCATGAGTGACGACCATGATGCCAATGCTATCAGCGCTTACAGTAAAACGCTTATCAACACCCCCAATATTGATCGCATTGCCAAAGAAGGCGCCATCTTCACCAATGCTTTTGTTGGAAACTCTATCTGCTCGCCTGCCAGGGCGACCTTGCTGACCGGACAACATTCACATAAAAACGGATTAAAGGACAATCGCTTCCGGTTCGACTCCTCCAAGATCACCTTGCCAAAACTACTTGGCACCACCGGATACCAAACCGCCGTGATAGGCAAATGGCATCTGCATTCCTATCCGACTGGATTTGACTACTGGAAAATCTTGCCCGGACAAGGCCTTTATTATGAACCCCGCATCATCGGTATGGACGGTGACACATCCACTTATCACGGATATGCCACAGATGTGATCACCAACGAATCCCTCACCTGGCTGAAAGAAAAGCGCGACGCTAGAAAGCCTTTCATGCTTCTTTTGCATCACAAGGCACCGCACCGGTATTTCTTTCCACCCCTGAAATATATTCAGGAGTTTCACAAAAAAACATTCCCGGAACCCGCCGGACTTTTTGAAAAAATGGAGAACCACGGCACTGCATGGCGTAAACAGACAATGAGTATACTCCTCGACATGAAATTGTGCAGTGATCTGAAAGTCGACCCTGCTTACCTCGAATCAATCCCTGAACTGAGAGCCG
This sequence comes from Chitinophagaceae bacterium, assembly GCA_014379785.1. Taxonomy (GTDB): domain Bacteria; phylum Bacteroidota; class Bacteroidia; order Chitinophagales; family Chitinophagaceae; genus JACMLD01. Next base: position 263 of record JACMLD010000281.1, on the reverse strand, counting down.
ACTCAGCAGAAGCGGCCTATTACCGGGCAATCATGAACCGGATTCCCACCACGGAAAGAGAAAAGATAAAAGAAATTTATGCTGAAAGAGGAAAGATCATACAAGCTACCCGGCCCAAGGCTGACGCGCTTTTGAAACTGAAGTTTCAATGGTACCTGCAGGACTACCTGGCTTGTGTGGCGTCGGTAGACGAAAATGTAGGACGTGTACTGAATTATCTCGATTCAGCGGGACTGACAAAAAACACCCTCGTAATCTATACT
>JACMLD010000280.1 GCA_014379785.1 Chitinophagaceae bacterium | reverse complement strand
CTTGAAAAGTTTGTAACAGGTTTCCATATCCGTGAGGTTGAGATTGGTAAACATGTTTGACAGGAAGGTGAGCATTTTGTTGCCTATCGAATGCCAGAAAAAAAGAATCCTGTGCGGCTGGCCGCCAAAGAATCTTGTCCCATATACCACATCCGCATTTCCCTCAAGTATAGGCCGAAGAAGAACATTGTATTCACGCGGGTCGTATTCGAGATCCGCATCCTGTATGATCAGCAAGTCCCCGGTTGCTTCACGGATTCCTGTGTGTATGGCGCCGCCCTTTCCCTGGTTTACCGGCAATTCCACAAACTTTACAGGAAGATCCGGATGCTGCGAGATATATCTCCGGATCGCGGACGATGTATCATCCGTTGAGCAGTCATTGACTATGACAAGCTCCTTTTGCAGGCCATCCATCAGTGACACTTCACGAATCCGGTCGAGGATGATATGTATTGTCTTTTCTTCATTATAGACAGGAATAACAATTGATAAGGTTTCGGCTTTCATTGATCCATTTGATTTTCTTTTAGCGAAGCACGGAATCCTTCTTTTATGGATTTGCCCCGCAATGTAGGTTTGATCAGTAGATATTCGCTTTCGTTGCATGCAGGCAATTCCGCGTTCCAGCTCTCGCCTTCTGTTAGAATAAATTTTTGTAACCCTTCCCTGGCAACCTTCATGTTTTCAGGCATTCTATAGGGTACGGGTGGTTTGAACAACACTTTCGGCATTGATTTAAAAGCGGGCTTGTAGTGAATGACCAGAATCAGAAAAGTGCATAGGTATACCAGGTTTCCAACAAATTTAAACCTGCCTTCAAGAAAATATCGAAACATGAGCGTGAGGCCAAGCAAAAGATAGATACCTGCAAATCCGTAGCCAAAACGGAAATCAGGCCCCTTCATAAACCAGAAAGTGATACCTGCAAAAGCCGTGACGCTGAAAAAAATGTTGCTGAAGTTGTTTTGAAACCACCAATAGTTTCTTTTGAAAAGTTGAAATGCCGCGATGCTCACGAACACAACGGATTGAATAACCACGGCAGAAAAAACCACCGCCTGGATATAAAAAAGCCGGTCAAACCAGCCGGGGAACCATTCGCTGACGGACGCCCGGAATTTCGTGTTGAAATCAAATTTTGGATCGACGGCGTAGGCCATCACGGCATTTTCATGATAACGGGCGTGCTCAATAGGAACCTTCCAATCCACCTCAAAGAAATCAAGAGCCGAAAACGGGAAAACGATATAGCCTGACACCATTACATTGCGGATCAGCCAGGGCACCACGGTAAGGGCAGCGAAGCCTGACGTCAGGAACAGGAGGGACCAATTTCTCCTCCGCATGATATTCACAACAAACAGTGCGGGCAGGAGCAGTAATGGAGCCGAACTCAGTTTTATGGTGAGCAGGATCATGATGTAAAAAATCAGGAGCCATTGCCGCGGTCGGTTCGGCATGCCATGCTCCGCGCCCTCTGCATAAAGGATAAATATCATCCATGTGATGAGGCAAACAGGCAGGTCGGCCGTGGATGACGAAAGAAAGTTGACATTGAAGAGCATGAAGTCACTGCCGGAACCAAAATGATATGCAAGCAATGGCAGGAAACACAATGCCCGCAGTCCATTTGCAATGGACGTGTCACCATTGGCCAGGCGCCTCATTCCCCCGAGCGAATATGCAAATACGTACAAACACATCAGTCCGTTCAGGTCGTTAAACAGTCCTGCCTTAAGCCATCGAAAGCCAAAAGAAGCCTGCAAAATAAACCAGCTGCTGTCATACCCTATTCTCGTGTTTATATTAGCCAGGCCTTTCACGGTTCCATACTCTTCCAGCCATTTTATGGAGGTGGAATAATAGAGTCCATCGTCATAGTGAGAAGAAGGAAGATAGCTGAGGTAGGCCAGCACAAAGGTGAAAGCTATGAGCAGGAATATTGTAAACCATCCGGTACTCCGAATCTGATCCAGGTTGTAGCGGATGGCGGCCTTCAGTTGTTTTCTTCCGAGCCATGCAGCACAGAAAGCAATTATGCAGAGAAAAAGATTGCTGAAAATATCGAGCGGCAGAAACAGACAATACAGGGTGGAAAGAAATGCGATGACCAACAGTCCAGTGATGCAACAAACTGTGAAATGCAGCAGCTTTTTGTCAGTGGTAGTTTCAGAGCGTGTTAGCAAAGCATGAAAGCCTGTGCCAATGCAGAAGGCAAGTATGCTGATAAATAACCATGAAAGAATCACGCTGATCATAGGGTTGGTTATTTGAAGTCGTCAGGGTATTGTTGTCTGTACCAGGTTGCTGCCAGCACATAGACATTGTATTGGACCGGCAGTCCGTTTTTAGAGGTGGTTGACATCACCATTTGCATATTGTCCTCCTGCTCTATGACCTGCTGAAGGGTCCCCTGAAATTTTTCGTTGCTACTGAAAATCTGTCCGTCTGCTTTGATGGTGATGGTATCGCCGATATATTCTTTTGAAGCTGTGATGAGTTTTATGATTTCGTTGGCACTGAAGATTTTTGTTGTTTGTCCACCGCTCACCGCTGGCAGTACAGTCTGTTTTTTTTGCTGCCGGAGGAGTTTTTCGTAGCGGAATACCAGGAGACTGATGACCCCAATAGACATTATGATGGTAAATGCAACGATTTTTGACTCCTTCTTCATGGTTGGTTTATAAATTTAAATATACGACTAAGGTAAGTAGGTGTCCGCCGGGCGAAGCAATAGTGAAGCGAAGTCTTGGAAAAATAAAACCGTCTGTTATATTGAATAACAGACGGTTGAGAGCTGTAGGGGGAGGAGTCGAACCTCCACGGAGCAGTTAGCCATAGTGCAAAGAATAGTGGTCAACCCTGGTCGGCCTTACCAATGGTAACGTCGGCTCTACACAATGTTTATCCTGTTATCCCCACCCCCGAGACGAGAGGGCATGTCTGCCAAAAGTTTCATCACCCCACAGTGTTTAAAGAACTTGAGAGTGCAATATTACAGCAAAAAGCCATTATATTGAAAAAATATCAAGAATAATTTTGGATTTATAGATAATGTTCAATAAATTACCGTATTGTATAGAAATTATTCAAAATAACATAAAAAATGGCGGTAAAATTGAATCTCGACAAACTTGATCTTCAAATCATTCACGAAATGATGGAAGATGCCGGTATTTCGTATGCCGACCTTGGAAAAAAGCTCTTTGTTTCCGGAGGAACGATTCATGTAAGAATCAAAAAGCTCCAGGATGCCGGGATTGTCAAAGGTACAAAACTCAATGTTGATATTAAGCAGCTGGGTTATGACGTTATAGCATTTATCGGGATTTATCTCGAAAAAAGCTCATTATATGATATTGTGGCAAAGGAATTGCGCAAGATCCCGGAAATCGTGCGGTTGAACTATACAACGGGCAACTACAGCATGTTTGCGGAGATCGTTTGCAAGGACATTGCGCAGTTGAGGTTTGTGTTGCATGATGAGTTACAGAAGATTAAGGGCATTGAGCGGACTGAAACATTTATTTCGCTCGATGAAAGTCTCAGCAGGAATGTGCAGGTACATTCAACCGGCGAAAAAACCTAGTTTGCTTTCATCAATGCCAACAAAAACGTATTTTACAATAAATCCATATCTCCTGAAATCACAAAAGCTCTAAACAATGAAAAAGTTCTCTGCCGTTCTGCTGATAGCAGTAATTTGTCTGGCTATCATTCCCGCATGTAAAAAAAGCAAAGGAGGTGGTGGTGGCACTCCCGAGACCCCGCTGGTGGTGGAGACAACTCCCGCGGCAACTGGTCAGGTAGAGGCTCCCGCACCTGGTCCTGATTTTCCACTCAAGGTGGAGGTCAAATCAACCATGCCTTCAAGTGGTGTAAAGATCGAAATCACTGCGCGTAAGGATGGTTCAGCGGACCCTGCGTTTTTTACAACGACGAGGAATACTTCCAATAAGATTGAAAATTTCATCATAACAGGAACTCCGAAAACGGTCATTTGTGTGGTAAACATTAAAGTGACTTCGATAACGAGTGCGACCAATGTGTGGACCGGCACCTATAAATATTCGAGCAAGTAGTTAGCCTCTTACATTGAGGGCATCCCTCAATCCGTTGCCGAGAAGATTGAAGGCGAGCACGAGTAACATGATGGCAAAGCCGGGTGCGAGCGCCAGCATGGGGTTATGTGTGATAATAAAATTATAGTTTTCTTTGATCATCAGTCCCCAGCTTGGCTGCGGTGGCTGCACTCCAACTCCGAGGAAGCTGAGACCTGCTTCTATCACAATGGCAGAGGCGAAATTTGAAGCGGCAACTACAAGTACAGGTCCGAGAATGTTTGGCAGAATGTGCCGGAAGATAATCCTTGGCGAACGGTAACCCAGTGCCCGCGCGGCTTCTACATATTCCAGTTCACGCACACCCAGAATTTGTCCTCTTACAATTCTTGCTACGCTTACCCACATGGTCAGTCCAACGGCAATGAATACCTGCCAGAATCCTTTTCCAAGTAATAAAGTGATCGCGAATACCAGCAGCAATGTGGGGATGCTCCATATGACATTGATAAACCACATGATGATATCGTCTGCGGCACCGCGAAAATATCCTGCGATTGCACCGGCAATGATTCCGATGCTGAGTGAGATGAGGACAGCGATTAGTCCAACGCTCAGACTTATCCGCGTACCTAGCATCAGCCTGCTCATGATATCTCTTCCATATTTGTCGGTACCGAGATAGAAAGTTTTTGTCACAGTCGGATCATTGGCCGCAGCGGTTGCGATAAAGGCCTGCCGGTCTTCCACTCCTTCGTCAATGAATCGGCTCACAATAAGGCTGTCCCCTTTTATTGAGTAGTTGTTGATGGGAATATAGGAATATTGGTCGGGTGTACCGCTGACCAGTCTGTTTATAAAAGAAGAATTTGCTGGTGCATCGGATTTTTTAAGTAGCAGAAAGGTTTGTTTGTATCCGGGGTTGCGACCTCCGATTTCCACGAGCATCCTGTTGGCGTAGGGTGACGGGTCAGGAGCGATAAAATAGGATAGAATGGCGATGAATATTGATAGCAGGATGACTGCCATGCCGAACAGGGCGGCTTTGTTTTTTTTCAGCCTTCTCCAGGCAGCTTTTTGTATCGACTCACTTTGCTGCATTCCTTGTTATTTCAGTTTTCTTCCTTTCCATTCATAGGATTTGATTTGTCCGAAAAATCCCGATACCACAATGTATAAAATATGCAATGGCTGTAGCAACAAAAGCCAGGGCAAGAGTTTTTGCTGGTTGAAAAAAATGGTGAGCTGTCGTACAAAAGGGTATTCCATGATAAATTTAAGAATGCAAAGGAGGAAGAATAACAAAATGGAGATGGGGAAAAATATGCTGCTCAACAGGAGGGTGATCAGCATCAGATTGGTGAGATAGACCAGTACGAGTACGGCGATGAGTTTTTCTTCTTTATAATGTGCGGCCTTGCCAGCCCAGCGTATCCTTTGCTGAAAAAATTCATGGAGGTTTTTTACGGGCAGGGTGTCGAGGATGGCTTCCTGTCGTTTCAGGTAGCATACTTTTCCGGGAAATTTATTAGCGATTTTTTGGATGAGGAACATGTCGTCACCGCTGGCCAGCTGTTCGTTGCCGGAGAAGCCGCCCACTTCAAAAAATGTTTTTTTATCATAGGCGAGGTTGGCCCCGTTTGCCATGTGGTGGATGCCTCTGCTGATACCGGCGCCGGTGATGCCTTGCATGGTGAGGAAGTCGAGCGATTGAAATTTTGAAAGAAGAGATTTGTTGGTGGTTATCCGTACCGGTGCTGCGATGACCAGGTTGTTTCTGGCGTAGGCCGTTTCGATTGAACTGAGCCATTGCGGGCCACTGGTGCAGTCGGCGTCGGTGGTAACGATGAGGTCACCCGTGGAGGCGAGTATGCCGGTTTCTATGGCTTTTTTTTTGGGGGAAAGTGAGGTGTCGGATGCCGGGATGTTTATGAGTCTGACTGCCGGAGCGAATTGGGCTACTATGCTGGCAGTAGAGTCTGTGGACTGGTCGTTGACTACGATGATTTCGACGAGATGGCTGGGATAGTTTTGTCTGGTGATGGCTTCCAAGCAGTTTGCGATATTTTTTTCCTCATTTCTCGCGGGAATAATAACACTCATTTTTGTGTTTTTCCTCGATGCCTTGCTCTCATTTCGATCGATTTTTACACTCCCCCACCATCCCTTATAAAAATGAAAGAGTATGCTATAAAAAAATAAGAATGCGATAGTGATGTAAAAAACGAGCATCATGTCCGGGAAAGATAATTTATTCCCGGAGGATTGGTATCATGAGTGGTGCTTGTCTTGGGCTGGTGATCTGGACGTAGTAAATTCCTGTCGCCAGGAAGGATGTCGGCACGGGTATATTGATTACTCCTTCTT
>JACMLD010000279.1 GCA_014379785.1 Chitinophagaceae bacterium | reverse complement strand
GCCTGCCCGCCGCTGACCAGATATTGCAGTGTCATCAGCGCCATGCCTTGACTCCCGGGATCTTTAAATTGATTGTTGTCGGTAAATCCCAGCAGTTTGAAAAGCATTTTCAAAAAGGGGTGTAGTAATACCGCGCCTGCCAGACTGACGAAAATTCCTTCTTCAGGCATTGGCTGAGGTATTTTTGCTGTGTCAGCAGCGGTTGGCGTCGGCTTGATGTGAATTTCTGAATGGGTGAGAGGCAGTTCGCTAACGTATTTCTTCAGCAAACGATCTTTAAAAAGCTTAAAATGAAAAGCCGTTTTCTGTGATTCCTGAATATGGTTGAACAACGCATTCCTGACAATATGGGCGGTATCCCTACTATCATCAGTCATCGCCATAAAATGCATGGTCGATTCCCAATAAAAAACTTTTTTCCTTTTGATTGTTTTGAGACCAGCTATGACTCCATTTATTTCTGCCAGTGTATTTATTAAGATCAAAAGGTCGGTCTGTGAATTTGCCGTCATAACAGCAGCCAGCCGAACAAGGAATTCCTCCGAATGACGGCTCACAATACGTTTGAGAGCAACTGGATTTTTTCTAAGGAGCGCTTTCAGTGACTGAATCATCTGGTAGTCTGAAGCAAAAGCTTTCAGTACCTCTATTTCCCAGTCCTTATCAAGCGCAACGCTGTTCCATGGCAGATATCCCTTTTGCATATAGAAAAGCCATTGCATGCCTTCGGAATAATGCAGGGGCTGGCGTTTTTTACTGATGAGATGTGTTCTCAACACTTCGGTTAGTGTTTTGTAAAGCTTCTGAGTATATTCTGTTGGAAAACTGGTTTTCTGAATATCACGGATAGGGATGGTACCCAGATCAATTTCCAAAGAGTCGAACTGAATGATCTGATCTGGTGATGAGATTTCATCAAACACTTTTTCGATCTGTGGCAGCAACGAAGAATAGAATATGGCGCTTACGCGATGTTGCAAATCAAAAGCTTCCGCATTGGCATCGGTTACAAATTCGATTCTCTGTGTTTTAATAATGTGTTTCACTACCTGAAAAGTTTTTTGACTTCATTCACCGGACTGGTTGGTTTTATTTTCATAACAGACACTCCCTTCCAACTCTTGTACTCAGGAAGCAACTTCAGAACTTTGAGTTTTGTAAACACTTCTTTCAAATCTGATTTTCTTTCGTCCAGGGTTTCATTCATCACAGCGGTATCGATGTAGTACCAGGTAATTGCACGTATCAATTCAGTTTTATCGTCTGCTGTGAGCGAGTGGGTATTCTCTGACGAGCGTTTATTGGCAATGATGGCCAGCGCTGCACCGCGATAGCTGTCGAATGACGGGCGCGGATCCTGCAGGAATGAAGTGGCGAGTGCTGCATTGATATTTCCGGACCTTTTGACCACTATGTCTGCTTCATTTCGATAGTTGTAAAAACGCCGGTCGATTTTTCGTTCTGCCTCCATCGATTCCTCGTCTTCGAGCGGCGGTGGCACAAAAACTCTTGTCAGCTGAGAGGTGCAGATCTGCGGCCAGCAATAAAGGTTATTGATGCTGTTGACGTATTCATAGAGATCCGGTTGCGACTGTATCCGTCTTCCGCATGGATCGGGAACCGGACGCGTGCCGGTGCAAGGCTGACATTCTTCACAATCGAAACATGCCAGTGGCTGATGGAAAAGAATACCAATGAGTTCACAAGTCGGGTCATTCTGTCCACAGATATTTTTCCCTGCGCGCCAGCGGCTCCACTGGTGAAAAGCGGTTTCGAACCGGCACGTATCAGACGGATTGAGCCAGAGCACTCTCAACAGGATATGAGATGGTGTTTCCCTGAAAAGAATTTGCTCAAGCAGCATTCTGTTTTCCGGACTCCTGAATCTTTTCGACCAGGCGGGCAACGCCACGGTTGCGATGAATGAATACGGATCTTCACCCGGTATGAAATGATAGGATTTGTTTTGCAGGCAAGGGTCAATGCTTTTAATGGGGAAGTCGAATTCGCAGTCACCATGGTTTTCACACACTGGAATGAGGCACTCGCATTCATTGATATTCTTTGGTCTTAGAAGAATATGTTCCAGCAGGTGCATGCCTTCTGGGTCGATCAGGTTTTTTGCACGTTCCGCTGCATCGCAGGCCTGTTTAGGAGTCTGGTAGCATTGCGGGTTATAGGCCACCAGATCGTTCGCCTGATCATCACAGATAAATGCTATTCCGTAAGGACCGCATTCACACTCATACACGGGATAATAATTTGCAATCTGCCTGAGGCAATTCAGAATACCGTGATAATAATTTACCGCCTGCTCGCGTGTATCAAAACTGCAGGCGCTGCGCCAGGCCGCACATTTGCAACTGCAACCACTTACAAACAGTTCATCCAGGCAATCGCAGGATTTATGTGCATCTTCTTCGGCATTAGCAGGAAAATGTATCTCTATGAAATACCTTCCGCGGCTCTGCTCATTGCTGTCAGGATGTCTTTTTATGAATTCACTTTCTTCGGAAATTTCTTTGAGGCCCGCAGAAAATCTTATCAGTTGTTCGAGCGCTTTGTCACGCTGTATTTTTGTATCATACACACAGGGATGAATAAACCCTGTGCTGCGGCATGCGAAATTAAAGCTGTAGCAGCATCCGCCATCATATGACCAGGTCTGGACCGAATTTTCGGAATGCGAGACACAGATAAATCTTTCAACACCGCTCCTGCCCCATGCGAGTGCCGCTGTTAAAAAACGCTTGCTGCTTACCGCAAGTATTTCACGCAGATAAATTTGCCGGCTGCAATCATCCGGATGGATGCCCACAAAATAATTTCCCTTGTACCTTAGCAACAGGGTAAAAAATGAATAAGCCTTTAACGCATCTTCTACATCCGGGAAGTCATCGACACTGATCCATTTACCATACCCATGGATAGAAACAGAAAAATACCAGGCCTTTTCTTTGATTCCCTTTCTATCTATCGTCTTTGGCTTTATGGGGAATGCGGCGGTGATGGCGGAAAGGGTGGCTTTGGCATGATCCCGATTCTGACCGTACTTTTGCATCGTTGCAGAAGGGATAAAAACAATCGCCTGATCCTGGGAAGGTTCATTCGACTGTATCAGCTTCTCATCAAAACTGATAATGGTGCCATAGTTGGCGGAATCAGCGGCTTTGAAAAGAATCTCTGTATAGGAGATGTCGAAGGCTCCTGATGCTTTCTCTTTTGAATCGTACCCCTGTACGCTTTCGAAAT
>JACMLD010000278.1 GCA_014379785.1 Chitinophagaceae bacterium | reverse complement strand
GTCTACCAGGTCATACTGTTTGATCCAAACGGTCAGTACTTTATGATTGTCGGGAAGGCCGCGGAAAATATGGATACTTATTTGTCGGTTTTCAAAAAGATCGCGGCAACGTTCAAGCGGAAATGATCCGCCTGAAGTTTCACCCATATTTTCTTAACGACCGTTTGCGCGAAGGACAGTGATGTCTTTCTTTATCTGATCGTCGTAAGTTTTCTTGACGATATAATGCCACTGACGCTCAGGAACGTCCACAAAAAATATCTCGCCAAGTTTGTGATTCTGCACCGCTGCCTGAAATTCTTTTGGCAACATTTCTTCTCCAAAAAACCAGCCAGTATCACCCTTTGTTTTATTGCCATCCATTGTGTACTGGTCAGACAATTGCTCAAACGAAGTACCTGCATTGGCTTTGTCAACGATCAGCTTCTTAAGGCTGTCTATCTCGGCTTTCGAAAGAGAACCGGCATCAAGAAATATATAGTTGGCTCGGTAATTCACCACCTCAGAGGCTTCAATTACTTTGTAAGTAACATAACCCACAGAAAACACATCACCCTTTTTTTGTCTCAGCAGGCGCTTGTCGATCAGTGATGAATCCTTGCCATAAGACAACTTCAGAATGGCTGGTTTGAGCGTGGGGTTTGCAGTGATATACTGCTCGGCCTGTGCTACAGTTGTTATCTTTTGAAACTGTTCGGTGACCGTAGGCTGAGCAAATGCAGCTGTTGATACTATCAATAAAAATGCGAGAATGAAATTTTTCATAATTGTACTTTGTTCAAAAATCAAGCTTATGAAGTTACTATTTCTGTGCGGTTTCAGATGTGTCCGCACACAGGTATTAACATATTAATAAGTATCAGAAGGCTTCCCCGGTGAAAAAGTAAAACCCAAATCCTTCCCGCGTAAAGCCCACATCAAATCTCAGGAAAATGTCTTTCTTTGGAAAGAGAAGGTATCGCAGACCAGCACCGCCAGCAAGTTTAAGGTTGTCGGTACGGAAGCTGCCAATTTCCGGCGCAACCACTGCCGTCCCCGCGAATATTGTTGCCCCGATTCTTTTGCTGAAGGAGAATGGCAGCAACCGGTACTCAACCTGACCCGCCAGCATATTTTTGTCGCGGTATCTGCCATAATAGTAACCCCGCATAAGCGTTTCACCACCCATGAGCGCCATCTGGTTGAAGGGTACATCGCCGGAGTAAAAGTTCGCTGTGGCCTGCCAGGCCAGTACATTTCTTTTGTTTATTGGAGCATAACCTCTCAGGTCTGCATTGATTCCTGTAAAGCTGTATTTGCTGCCCAGGTTATCTGAATAGTTTAGAAATCCGAGTTCAGCGAAAAAGCCCTTTCGCACATTTAGGACATTGTGCCGATTATCGTACACAATTGCAGCTCCCAAACCGAGATTGGAAGAGCCTTCGCTGCCGATGGGAAAATCTTTTACGGGGTCTTCGATCTCATGTTCCACATTTGTATTGAAGAGATTCTGATAGTCTACTTCAGGACCTATAAAAAGATTAGGAACTACCTTTCTGAGTACCCGCTGCCGAAACACAAAATAGTTAGCGTCAATCACGGCAGGATAAGCCTCCACCGCCTCCGGGCCAATGCCAAAGTACAACAGCGGAAAGCGCTGATAGCGCGTGCGACCGAGCACAAACCACTTGTCTTTGTTACCATAAATGGCATTGTCCAGCCAGAAACCATATTGCTTTTCAAGTGTGAAAAATGTAAATGCATTCAGTTCGCTGATCCGGTTGTTTGTATCCTTTTTCGCTTGAAAAAGATAAAGAGTGGACAATCCGATTTCAAGCTTTGTCTCCGGCGCATAAGCGAGGGTGGGATAGATCCTGAAACTCGGCTGACCGGGAGATGTCGTGTCTTTGATAGAATGGTGCATAAGCCAGTCCACCGTTTTCTTCAAAACCTGGGCTTTGGGGGATTCGACGAGAAAAAACAAACAAAAAGCAGATAAAAGGAGTCGCTTTGGAGACATATAAATAGTGGAGGCAAAATTAGTGCCGGGGAAGCACATTGCCTAGAGTCCAAGTTCCCTGAGAAACGCCTCTTTGTAGTTGCTCCCAATGGGAATCTCCGCGCCATTGACAAAAACCCTGTTGCCTTCTACGTGGCTGATCTTTGACTTGTTGATGATGAATGATCGGTGCACTCTCAGGAAAATATGTTTGGGCAAAAGTTCTTCAAAGCTTGAAAAAGTCATGGCCGGCTGGAGCGTCTGACGGGTGGTGACAATCCTGGTATTGTTTCCGCTGGCTTCTGCGTATAGTAAATCGGCATGCTGAATTTTATAAATCTTTCCTTCCGTTTTGATGAAAAGAAAATCTTCATTTTTTGAAGGGGATGTTTCAGGATTAATTGCAGCTGTGGCAACAACCGCACCTTGGATTTTTTCTACTGCTTTATCAACCGCAACAATAAATCTTTCCAGTGAAAAAGGTTTTAGCAAATAGTCGCATGCGACCAGTTCAAATGCATCTACGGCAAATTCCTTGTATGCAGTGGTGAAGATAACCTGCGGCGGATTTCTCATCGTTCTCAAAAAAGAAACACCATCAATCACTGGCATATTGATGTCCAGGAAAAGGATATCCACTTTTTCTTTCTGCAAAATCGCCTTGGCTTCGAGTGCATTGCTGCAGGAACCCGCCACCGACAGCTCGGGCAGGTGACTGCAATATGTCTCTACAATACTCCTTGCTATGGGCTCGTCGTCTACTATGAGGCATCTGATTGATTCCATATCATTTTGCCTTTAACAGCAACATCACATTAAATATAGTGTCTTCGTTCTGAATCTCCAGCTTGTAATCGTCGGGATACAAAAGCTTCAGACGCTTCTGTACATTGTCGAGCCCAAAACCACTGTCCTTCCCGGGCATGGTCGTCTGTAGTGAAGATTTCTGATGAGAATTCATGATAGAGAAAAGAATGGAGCTGCCCCAGATCTTCAGTTTCAGATCTATAAATATCTTTTCCTCCGGGCTGTTTTTTGAATGTTTGAATGCGTTTTCCACAAATACGATCAGCAGCATAGGCGCAATTCTTATTTCAGAGGTTAAGATGTCATCCATTTCTGATGTAAGTACCAGGCGCTCACCAATTCTGATCTTTTCAAATTCGATATAGTTCTTGAGATAGGCTATTTCTTCCTTCAGCGGTACGAACGGTTGCGATGATTCATAAACGGAATAACGAAGTAATTCTGAAAGTTTGAGCAGCAATGGGGGCAGCTTTTCGTGCTGACTGATCGACAGTCCATACAGATTATTCAGGGTGTTGAAAAGAAAATGCGGACTCAGTTGCGACTGCAGTAAATGCAGCTCGCTCTCACTATGTGCCGCATCGGAACGGGCTTCATTGAGCTGCCTGGCAGAAATATGTCTCAGAATTTTGAACAACATCCCAAATGCAAGTCCAATGATCAGCAATGAGAAAAAAAACAGAAAAACATTGATGCCCCGCCGTTGACCCAACGGAAAATCTGCGTGGAAAAAGATAAAAGCGATGGATGCAACAATCGCCAGCAATAGAGAGGTGTTGACAACCGTAAAATTTTTGCGCTCTCCTCCGAGGTAAAGCCTAGCAATATGCCGTCCTGCAAAAATCGACATGATAAAGAAAGTGGTGATGGCAACTGAGACTGCCTCATCTTCATGAATATCGAGGTTTCTGACATACAGATTGATGGCCAGCCATACCGGAATAGACAGTAGCAGCGAAAGAATCAGGTAAGTTCTCTTTCCAAAAAATTCGTACAATGGTCCCTTGGTCTTGTCGATGATACTTGACATACTGAGACAAATTTGCCGAATATTTCCGGCATGAAAGCGCTTTGCATGCGAATACCGCGCTTTCCATGCCGGATCGCGCATTTGGACTGACGAAAACTTTATCAGTCTTATTGAGGTTTCTGTCCTTCAACCTTCGGCATCAGACACCGCGATTTCACTCCAGGATTTCTGGCTGCAATCTTTGTGCTTCAAATTTTTAAAGATGAAACCTTATCTGATATTTTCGATTCTTCTGCTTTTGTCTGCAGATGTCTTCACGCAGTCAGGCACGCTCAGCGGCAATGTGAAAAACAGCAACAACGATATTCTTTCCGGCGCCACCGTGCGGCTGGTGCGACTTCCGGACTCCTCACTGGTGACATCCTCGATAAGTGATGAATCGGGCAGGTTCCAGTTTACAAATCTGGGTCGCTCTGCTTATTTTTTGGTTATCACTG
>JACMLD010000277.1 GCA_014379785.1 Chitinophagaceae bacterium | reverse complement strand
GCGGCAAGCTTTCCACAAACAATTCTACAACGCTAAAGATATTGATAAGGTTGGTAAATTTGCCTTGTATGGATAAATTCATTGTATCAGCGCGAAAGTACAGACCGCAGAACTTTTCTACGGTTGTGGGCCAGAACCATATCACCACTACTCTCAAGAATGCGATAAAGAATAATCAGCTTGCGCATGCATTTCTTTTTTGCGGACCACGCGGTGTGGGGAAAACCACCTGCGCAAGGATTCTGGCAAAAACGATCAACTGCGAAGAGCGGGCGCCGGACGGAGAAGCATGCAATACCTGCCATTCCTGTGTATCGTTTAATGAAGGTACTTCCATGAATATCCATGAGTTGGATGCGGCGAGCAACAACTCAGTGGACGATATCCGTTCTCTTGTAGAGCAGGTGAGGTTTGCGCCCCAGGCTGGTGAATACAAAGTGTATATCATAGATGAGGTTCATATGCTCAGCTCATCGGCATTCAACGCATTTCTCAAAACGCTGGAAGAGCCGCCTCCCTATGCCATTTTCATCCTGGCTACCACCGAAAAACACAAGATTCTTCCAACGATTCTGAGCCGCTGCCAGATTTTTGATTTCAAACGCATCACTCTCAATGATACCGTCGAGCACCTTGATGAAATTTGCAGCAAGGAAGAAGTGAAGGCCGACAAGGCTGCACTGCAGATCATTGCACAGAAAAGCGAAGGATGTATGCGCGACGCGCTTAGCATTCTCGATAAAATTGTGAGCTTTACAAATGGCGAAGTAAACTACAGCAACACGCTCGAACACCTGAATATCCTGGATGCAGACTATTATTTCAAAATGCTTGATTGCATGCAGCAGCAGGATCTGCCCGCGGCCATGCTTTTGTTTGACGATATCAATGCAAAAGGATTTGAAGGAGATATGGTGATAGATGGTTTTGCAGAATTCCTGCGCAACCTGCTTGTGTCGAAAGATGAAAAGGCTTCGAGACTGCTTGAGGTGGTAGAGAGCTTCCGCAAGAAATACATGGAAGCTGCTGCAAAGACTTCGCTTGCCTATATCGTAAGCGCGCTGAATATCCTCAACGAGGTATCGCTGAATTATAAATCGGCACGTAACAAACGTCTGCATGTAGAACTGGCACTTATAAAACTCACTTATCTGCAGCAGGCATTGCAGTTGACGCAGACTGAAACCGGTGCGGTGAAAAAAAAACTTCTTGACACAGTAAAACCACTGAGTTTTAAAAAACTGGTGCCGGTTGCTATGAATGAAATCCCGGCCGGAAAAGTGCCTGAAAAACAGGCAAAGCTGATCATAGAAATGGCAGAAGACAATGCAGATCCTGCCATCAAACCAGCGGCAGTACGTCCGGCCGCGGTCCGCCCTGTCGCCCAGCCTGCCGAAACAACTGTTCAGCCCCAGGTTGAAACGCTGCCGAGGATGAAGATTGGTGCACTGGGGAAAATCCGGGAGAAGTATACAGGCGCAAATGGCGCTACCACCATTGCCGAAATAAAGCCACTGACTGCCGAATCACTGAAATTTGCATGGGATGAATATTCACTGCTGCTCCGAAAAGCGAAAAATCCTGCATTGCAAAGTTTTGATCTTGCCGAGCTGAGGGTGAAAGATGAAAGTTGTTTCGAAATCGCCACTCCCAACAATCTGCAGTTGAAATTTATTGAGCAGGAAAGAAATAACCTTTCGGAATTTCTTCAGAAACATTTCAACAACCGCACACTTACCTTCTCAATTTTTATTGATGAAAACGCAGAGATGCCGGTTCAGCAGGATATTCCGCTGAGCACAAAGGAGCAGTACCAACTCCTGGTCCAGAAATATCCACTGGTAAAGGAACTGAAAGAAAGGTTGCGACTCGACCTCGATTACTAAGGTTAGTTCACAATTTTATTTGCACAGCTGCTGCTTGCAAACGCTTCTGGTTTGGCCTTGAAAGCAAAGCCCATACCGAGGATGTATCCCATGGCTTCCTTGAGCGCGTCATTGCTCTTGAAGTTGGGATTTGTGTTGATGTCGGCATGCACCTCCATATCAACATCGTAATTGGTAAACAGATTGCAGAGTTCATAAGCAATCTCAATGCTCTTTGCAACTTCCACAAGCATTCTTTCTTTGATACTGAATACCTGCTTGGTTTTTTCGTTGTGAATAAACATGAAACCACCGTGACCTTCGCGAAGAAAAACGATTACAGTTGCAAATTCTGTATCGGCGCCCTTGACCTGGCTGTCGGTACCGATACATACTTTTAAACGAAAACCTTTTTCGGTTTCACGTTTAATGGCTTTTTCCACGGCTTCCACGATAGGAACATCTATCGGGTCGCCATTAAATTTTCTCCATTTCATAAATAACGGGTTTTCCGAATTTACAAAAATCCATTGAGAAACAGAAAAACTGAAGGGGTTATTGAATTGTGAATTTTTCAGTGTAGACGCCGTTGTGATCCTGGTAACGCAGAAGCATAAGTCCTTTTCCTCCAGATACATGCAGGATGTTGATGCCGCTGGTCAGCTTGCCTTTGCCCATGATCTGTCCGCTCATGCTAAGTACCTGGTAGGGATGGTTGCCATTACTGGTGACCGTGAGTGTCTGTGCTGAGGCCTGTATGATCCGGACTGCACGGCCGTTTTGCTTTGCATCCAGCGCAATGATATTTGAGACAAATCCGCCCGGGTTTGAGGCAGTCTGCACAAGCAGACGATAATAAACGATGCCCTCACTGGCGGGTTTATACATGTAGTGATTTTCTTCCCCTGCCAATGATACAAGTCGGGTGAAATTTTTCGCGTCTCTGGAAGATTCGATGACAATAGAATTCACCATCTCATCGGTACGAAATGACCAGGCGAACTGATGTGTCTGATTGGCTCCGGCCACTCCGTTGAGATCAAGATAGTTCACCCCAAGCACTGTTTCCACCATTCCATTGAGCTGAAAGATGCCCATGCTGCCAAAGTCATTGTGAAACTCATTTCCGACGCCGTCTATAACGAGGTAATAGGTGCCTGCATTGAGATTGGTATCTATGCCTGCGTTGAGTAAAGTAGATGGATTGTAATTGCCGATGGTATCCGTTCCATTCAGCATCCAGATTTTGATATCGATGTTGGCGCCTTCATTGCCAATCCCGACGTTTTGCGGAATGGCGCTGATTCGAAAATGATTGGATGTTGGTAAAACGATCTTAAATGCGTCATGGTCCTGGGTCGTACTGATATTGCCGGCAATGGAGAAAAATCCGCCAAAAATATTTACGCCGGTTGCACTGGCCGGTCCATCGCCGTGGTCATCTGATCTGAGTGATATCCCGTTGTAGCTTGTGATGATTTCAAAATCATTCTGAATATAGTTGCATCCCTGCGTATTGGCTCCGTGATGCCATGTGGTGAGATTTTCATAATATCCTGCCCCCATGATCGGTGCCCAACCCACTTCTCCAACCCCCTGCCCGATGCTGTACTCCGCAATTTTATTGCAGTTCGAATCATAAGAACTGTGATGCTGCAAACCAAGCGTATGGCCGGCTTCGTGAGAAATAGCCTCTGCTACATACTTTGAATTGTTTTGTAAAAGTGTGGAGAAGACCCAGCATGGATTGTTATCGCCCCATGTAAATGACCCAACAAATGCCACTCCGCCTGCGCTCCCATACCAGGATGAAGTGGGTGTAACGATCACGCGCATACGTAAATTATCCGGCGCATTCCAATAGGCCGCAGAGTCTGTGGTAACATTGATCTCAAAAGGTCTGAAGTCCTCTGCCACCCTGTTGAATATTTCAGAAATAGCACCAGCATTCAAAGCTGCAGGCTGTGCATTGATGGAACCGTTCCAGTTCCAGATGGTACCTGAAACAAATTGACCATCGAAATCCAGAAAGATTGTTGGTCCCGCTCCTGCCAGGCTGTTCATCCGGTCAACCTGTGCCGTCGCGGTTCCGGTCAGCAACAAAATCAATAATATAGTTCGGATGAATTTCATTGCTATTCTACTAATGTGAGCACGCCATTTTTACGAAGGAAAGAATAGATGCCATCTTCTTCGGTAAGCAACAGCATGTCACCGTGTGCGGGACTGACGATCCTACCCGTGTATCTGTAATTGCCGTCAGAAATAGTGATTCGGGAAACATTCAGCAGTGCATTCTGAAAATTGCTGCACCGGAAATTGATGGATAGTTGTTTGCCGCTGATCTGCACTCTTTCTACGATCATGCCGTTGAGCTGAAGTTCTTTGCCGGTTTTTAATACAATCGGTTTACCGGTCTGGCCAACAAAGAGCTGTTCGAAAAAGCTGGCAGAACAGGAAAATTTATCAGGTAATGAAGAAAAGAGAAGTGGTTTCTGAACCGGGTGTTGATTGATTGGTAAACCCTGTGCATGCAGCATACTGCAAAAAATGACACAGAAAAACAAGACCGTGGTACGACGGTATGTCATAGGGTTTGGGTTTACAGGATTTGGAAAGTTGTTTCCAAAGGGTTACGATCATCAGGCTTCCGGAGAAGCTTTGTACCATTCAAACGGAGGGGAAACCAAAAAATTGCGATCTAAGTGTCAATACTGACCGGTGCTTAAGAGTACGAGTGTACAGGCTTCCATTGTAGGAATGCCATTCTTTTCTGCCAGCTCGTAGAGCTCGTCGTTTTCTGTACCCGGATTGAAGATGATGCGATTTGGCTTGAGTTTTACGATATAGTCGTAGTAAGGTTTCTGATTTTCGGGATTAAGATACAATGTGATGGTATCCACGTCGTTGAGCGGCTTCAGGCCAGTCTCCACGTCCACATCTCCCACCTTTCCTGTCTTTTTGCCGATGGCTTCTACAGGATATCCCTGACCCCTGAGCCGGTTGATGGCCAGGTAGCTGTACCGTGAAGGATTTGCCGAGGCGCCAAGAACCAGCGTCTTTTTATTAGCCTTTGACATAAATAGATAACAGATAATACCCGGGTTTGTTGTGCAAAGATGGCCTGGATTTACCAGACCGCAGGCGGACAGTTCAGGCGCCGGTCTGTCCTTTTCTTTGTATCGCCCGGGGCTCTCAGGACCAGGGCAAGGTATCCCCCGCCATTCTGAACACTGGTTTTGGAAAAAAGATTGGCAACATTGTGTACGCCCAGCACCAACGGGCCGGCTTTAAACGCCAGTCCAACCCAAAATTGCTGTTCATTGTTGAACTGCAAAGGCAGATAAGCCCCCCAGCGCCTGGTTTCCCAGCGCGGAGTGACGGTGATAAAACTGATTTCGTTCACGTGCAGGTAATCCTTTAACAGGGAAGTCGGCATATTTATCGAGACTTCTCCATTGATATAAAAACCTCCCCGCAAAAAATGGTCAACATTTACGACAAGGCGCATGGGATTGATGACCCTGAAATTACCACTGACGGCACCGACCTGATTTACGATGGTAGCCAGGCTGTCGTTGAAATCTTTGAGGTTATTATTAAGGGAAGGAAATTTCTGATCCAATGTCTCGTCGCTGATATTGGCCTTTACACCTGCCAATGACCGGCTTTGATTACCGAATTTGAACTGGCTGCCACCCACATCAAGCAGCGCAATGCTGGCCTTCCATTCGTAGTCGTAATAGGTATCCGGGTCATTGAAATCCACCAGCTCCTGTGGTTTCACAATATATTCCAGTCCAAAATCCAGCGCCCCACCTCCTTCGGTATACTTTACCATATTGCGGAGGTTCTGTCCGGTGGAGTTTGCTTTGGACCATCTGTCCATATTAGATGAATAACCATAAACCAGCGAGCCCTGAGAAACCAGGTAATCATTGCCTGCTGTGCCGCTGCGTTCAAACCTGCCGTCGCTCAGTTTTGTATAGATGCCCGAAACTCCGCGACCGAGTTTCACCGTGACCCCTGCGTTGAGTCTGCTGGTTTCATAATCAAAGATGGTGCGGCTGTAAGAAAGGAATAATTCAATCCAGCCAGCATTGACAAACTGACCGTTGAGGTTGTTCCCTTCATTGATTTTGAAAAATTGCGAACTTCCTTTTAACGTGTCAATAAAATTAAACTTCCCCGTTTTCAGGTTGGCGTAGTTGCGCAGGTTGACACCGAAGCCGATTGCGGTTCTGCGGTTCAATGCAATCCTTGCGTTCAGCAAATTGAGGTTATAGGATAATTTGAGTTTCCTTTCGTATTCACCTTTGTCAAAGCCATATTCAGAGTTGGCGGGTGATGAGAGCAATGAATATTTGTAAATGGTCATCGCGTTTGTGCTGCTTTTGACCTGTGTCCCGATAAGGGTAAGATCCCATTTATAGGGCGTACTGAGCATGGTTGCCGGATTCTGCTGTATTCCGAGGCTTCCGGCATAGGAAGAACCATGAAGTGCCTGATAGTTTTGCGCCTGCGCGAAAAAAACCATGAGCATACCAACACCCTGAAGAATAAACTTTCGCTTCATAAAATCCCTCTTTGAAAATTTTCAGAATGGTTCCCCATGGGTTTGGCGTATCAAATATGTAATAATTTTTGGAAAGGGCCTCAGTGTTCCGACAAATAAATTTGTCAGCCAGCTGGCACCAAACAAGCCTTGTATGAGTCTTCCGGTTCTCAATCTGCCCGAAAAACTGCGTTTCCATTCGGATACATAAAACTCTTCCATCGCTTCGCGCGATATCTCGCCTGCAAGGAAAAGAGAGATATATCCGGCGGCAATCTTACTTGCATGCAGCGCCATGCTCATTCCATTTCCGCAGAGCGGGGCTATCATGCCCGCTGCATCTCCTACCATCAGCACATGATTCTCCACCTGGCTTTTGCGTGCAAAAGAAACCTGTGCAATGGTCACCGCCTCCTCCATTTCAAAAACTGACTCGCTGAAGATCTTTTTAAGAAACGGATTTTTGGAAAGAACGGACTGTTCAAGGGCGGAAATTCCTCCTGCATTTTTTAGTTGTCTTGCGGTAGTCAGGTAGCAGAGACAATATTTTCCGTCCTCAACCCTCGAAATGCCGCAATACCCCTGGTCAAAGTTGTGCAGGGCAATGCTGTCTGCCGGAAGATCTGTGCGTATATGGTATTTCACACCAATATAGTTGCTGAGTTTTCCGGGCTTGCGGGTTGCAAAAGGTCGTTTCCATTTCAGGTCAAGATTGCTTCTTTTGCCAAATGATCCCGCAGCTACCTGGGAGCGAATTTCTTTTCCGTTGCAGTCGAAAGTAAATCCTGACTGGTCATAACGGATATCATTGACTTTACAATTTTCTATCACATTCACCCCGGCGAGTCTGGCGATCGCTGCCAGGTCGGCATCTATTTTATAGCGGCTGATGCCAAAGCCTCCCAGCGGCAATTTGCGCTGGAAACTTCGCCCATCGGGTGCGGATACCAAGAGGTTGGTGATCAGAGGCAAATCCATATCGCTGAGCGGATAACCGAGATTTTCAAGGAAGTTCCAGCATTCGAGACTGATGTACTCACCGCACACCCTGTGAAAGGGATATGTTTCTTTTTCCAGCAACACTACCGAGTGTCCTGACCGCGCCAATTGTATGGATAGTGCCAGCCCTCCAAGGCCGCCACCTGCAATCGCAACATCATATTTATCAGATGAATTCAAATCTTGAATGAAGTTAACTAACAATTGGCCGAAGTGACCAGCCACCGGAATGCCCATTTCCACTTAATATCATAGGATACGACGCCCGCCTTGCCGAGGATGCCCCGCCAGTCTTTTCTCGAAAATCCCCTCAGTACCGAAAGAGGAGCATCATTCCTGACCATATACGATTTTGAAAAAGCCGCCGTCAGACCCCGGATAGAGTAAAAGGCCAGCGGGTGTCTGTGGAGATCATTGATAAAAAACCCCAGGCTGGCATTATCAGCCATCCATTTCATCATGAAGCACAATTGCTCGTCCGAAAAGTGGTGGCAGAAAAGGGAAGAAAAAATGATGTCCGGCTTTGATGAGGGTATTGCGAGCTCATAGCTGCTGCTGATGAGTTCGGCGTTGAGTCCACTGAGTTTATCTTTCGCCACGTCTATGCAGTTCTGATTGATATCGATGCCGGCCAGACTCACCTCAAAGCCGTTTTTTTGCGCCCAGCGATGGATGGCGAGCAGGTTGTCGCCACCGCCGCACCCTATTTCGCACACTGAGAATGAACGCCTGCTGCCTGCCAGTTTTTTCACACCTGCTATGGTTATCTGATGCCCTCCAAGCCAGGTGTTAATGAAATCAAGCTCCTGCATGTTTTGCCGGATGTCTGCGAATGGTATCGACGGATCATCCAAAATTTCTGTTTTGTCTGATCGTTGGCGGAAGTTCATTCCTCAATTTAAACGATAGGATTATAAGGTGGGCGAAAGAACAAAGGTTTCTACAGTCAGGCCGGGCCCGAAGGCAGCGCCGAAGAGCTTTTTGTTTTTTGAAGGGGATGTCTTTGACTTCATCATTTCTTTGAGCACAAAAAGAATGGTTGGTGAGGACATATTGCCAAATCGTTTCAGCACATCATAAGATTCCTGCAGTGAACCCTCCGCCAGCTTCAGTGATTTCGTAATCGCGTCGAGGATCCTGCGACCACCGGGATGAACGCACCACCCGCCGATGTCCTCTCTGCTCTGGCCTGCCTTCACAAGTGCCCTGTCCACCACCGCTTCGAAATCTCCTTCTATCAATTCGGGCACATAGCTGCTGAGTGTCATGAGAAACCCGTTGGAGGAGAGCTCCCAGGCCATGTCCTTCTTGCCCTTTGACACGATTTCAGAATAAAAACTTTCGATCTTCATGCCCTTCGCTGAGGGGTAATCGTCATGGCAAATCAGGGCAGCAGCGGAACCGTCGCCAAAAAGCAGGCTGGAAGCGATATTATCAGAGGTGGATTCCTTTTGAAAATGCAATGTGCAGAGTTCAGTGCATACAATCATTACCCTGGCATTTCTATCGCTCTTGCACACAGCGTCTGCCATTTTCAATGCATGAATAGCAGCGTAGCAGCCCATGAAATTTACAGAGGTCCGCTCAATGTTTCTTGGCAGATCCATCAGCTCCATGATTTGAATATCCAGACCGGGGGCACTCATACCTGTACAGCTCACCGTAATCAGGTGGGTGATTGATCCTGCGGGAATCACGCCGTCTACACAGTTTCTGATAGCATCAACGGAAAGCGACGGGGCATGTCTGTTGAACCAGCCCATTCTGGTTTCGAGTGTTGGAAATGGTTCCAGGCTTTCTGAATTGGGGTAAAATTTCCAGTCGTTTATCTGGCGGCTGTAATCCGGCACTACCGAGTACCGGTAATCGATACTGCTCTGATGATAGAGAAATTTCAGTTTTCGCTTATCCACTTCATTCGATGCATACACCTGCTGCATAAAACCAAGGATGGTTTCCTGTTCGTGTTTGTATGCAGGAAGAGCTGTTCCGATTGAAATGATTTTACTCAAAAAGATTCCAGATTATGATAATTATAAACCCAAGATTGGTACAGATGGCGGCGATGATATTCATACGCATGGTATTTCTAAAATCCGCTGCCGCATTGTTCTTTCTTACCTGCGCCCACCATCTGAAAAAATATACGAGAATGGGTAGCATACAGGTTGCCAGTACAAAAAATTTATTCCATTCAAGTTGCACAAAAAAATGATATGCTAATACTGCAAAGGCTACGCTGTACACAACAGAAGTAAACAAAAATGTGCCACGATAGCCCAGGATACTGCTGATACTCTTTACGCCGTCTTCCCTGTCGGCCTTGTGCTGATAGATCTGCGTGAGTGGATAAAATCCGCCAATCAGCAGACTGCTTGCCAGCATGCCCGATTTTACATTGTCTGCCAGATGCACCGGGTGCGCTTCGTGACAACCGTGATATACCAACCAGAAGGTTGCAGCACCCTGAAAAACAACCACTGTCAGATAGCCAATCACAGGAAACTTTTTTAGCCTGATGCCGCGATAACTGTAAGCCCTTGAGGCGAGAATGTAGAAAACAATCCCCAGCGCAAACCAGGGAGTTATAAAAAAGCTGAGGAGTATTGCTGCAATGTCGAGTGTGATGGTAACCATAAAAAGCTGTCGGGTTGGCTGCATCGGATTGCTGATGCCGCCAACCGGCGACTGATCGCGATCCATATAGCTGTTGTACCCGTTGCTGGCTGGATATACCAGAAAATGAAGAATAAAAAACACGAGCAGAGCTGCATACCAGTTTACAAAAAGTACCTGGCTGAGAGCAAAAAGATAAACAGGCATTAGAAAAAAAGAAAAGTGAACCCGAAGCAATTGCCTGGTAGAAGCTTTAAGCATATGATGGAAATTAACTGATTTTAGCCAAAAGCCCAATTCATCCGCGCATTTTACTGGTTCATACTCTATCCGCTTTTCCAGGGCTTTGTATTGTCGCAGCTTTGTGTCCTGTTTGTAATTAACTATTAAACCTTATTATTATGAAAAAAGCATTCAATATGCTATTGATCACCTTGCTAATTGCCGGCACTTCGGCAAAGTCGCAAACAGGTGAGCCCAACTATGGCGTGAAAGAAACACTCGTACAAAACTTCAGCCGGATCAGAATCAACGCAGATATAAATGTGGTACTGGTTCAGAATGACAAACTCTCCCGGGTATACACAGAAGGCGATGAATCATTGCTGGGAGAAATCATAGTGAGAGTAAAGGGCAATGAATTGTTCATCTCTTCAACGCGTCCCATTTCTTACAAAGGAAAGTTACAGGTGACCATTCCCGTTAGTAACATTGAAAAGATTGAAGTCAATTCAGCCGCGGCAATTGCCTGCGTTAATTCGCTGAAATCTCCTTTCCTGCTGGTGAAGGCAAACAATGATTGTGATGTTAAGATCAAGTCGAGAGGCAAAGTGTCGTTTGAAACCGGTGAAGGCTACTACATACAGCACATGCGTCAGACAGAAATCAGGATCAGCGATGCAGAGGAGAACACTGGAGGATAGGATGGATATACAGCCAATGAAGAAGCCGCCGGATGGGCGGCTTTCTTGTTATACAAAGAAGATTTTATACAAGCATTTTCAACGGCTCTTCTAGCAGGCCCTGCAGGGTTTGCATAAACGCTGCCCCTTTTGCTCCATCCACTACACGGTGGTCGCAGCTGAGGGTGAGCTTCATCACATTTCCGATTTTTATTTCCCCGTTCTTTACCACCGGCACCTGCTGAATGGCTCCGACGGCCAGGATGCAGGCGTCAGGCGGGTTGATAATGGCTGTGAATTCGTCAATGCCAAACATTCCGAGGTTTGATATTGTAAAAGTATTGCCCTGCCATTCTTCCGGCGTGAGTTTTTTGTCTTTTGCTTTTTGAGCAAGTTCTTTTACTTCCGTGGCGATCTGGCTGAGGGATTTGTTATCTGCGAATCTTACAACCGGTACCAGCAGT
>JACMLD010000276.1 GCA_014379785.1 Chitinophagaceae bacterium | reverse complement strand
GTTGCCCAGTATTTTCCCATGTCGGTACGCACTCCTTTAATCAGCGTAAGGTTTTCGGCAGGCTTTTCTTTTGATTTTGGATCAAAGGGCAGCAGGATGCCATTGTTTTTCGACAACACATCTTTCTTCGCAGATGATATGACTATCCCCAGCAGCATTAATCCGAATCCGATATGAGCAACAGAGGCACCAGCCGCTTTGAGTTTTCCGTTGAGGCCCGACCAGATAAATCCGGCATTGGAAACAACTGTATAAACGCTTGCAAATATGGCGAGGTGAATGGCGCCCAGGAAACCAAGACCGTGTTTATAAAAATCAATATTGCCGAAGAAACTGATGAGCAAAGAAATGACCAGCGCCACAATGGTTGGCAGCAGCAATTTTTTCAAGACCACATTTCTTGCGGTATCGCGGTATTTAAAGTATTGTCCCACCGCCGTCAGTGTTCCAATCACGATGGCCACAAAAATCTGGATCTTGTTGTAAGAGAATTCAGGGTCTTCAGGCGCTGCAGTGGCCTGTCCTGTAAACTTATTGTAAATGGGTGTAAACGCAGTCTGCCAGGTGATGACCATTGCAGAAAGAAAAAGTACGAGCGCCCCGATAAACATCCAGAACTCCCTGGAATAGGTACTCTCCTCTTTTTTGATATGCGGGATCTTTTTGTAATTGTGAATATAAAGTGCGAGGGCGGGTATCAGACAAACGCTCATGAAAACGATGAGCTGTACGTTCATGTCTTCCGCTACAAAAGCATGTACTGAACTATCGCCAAGAATGCCGCTCCTGGTTAGAAAGGTTGAAAACAGTACAAAGAAAAAGGAGAGAATGTAGAACAGGTAAGTCGCGCGCAATGAATGCCCGGAAGAGTTAAAAATTACATGCGTATGCAGTCCGGCTATCAGCACCAGCCAGGGTACCAGGGATGCATTTTCCACCGGATCCCATGCCCAGAAACCGCCAAATGTAAGGGATTCATAAGCCCATGCCGCTCCCATCATGATTCCAAGTCCGAGGATGGCGCCAGAGAAAAGACTCCATGGCAGAGCCAGCTTTGTCCAGCCTGTATATTCTTTCTTCCAAAGGCCGGCAATCGCAAAGGCAAATGGAACAAGCGTTGACGCGAAGCCGAGAAATAATACTGGCGGGTGGATCACCATCCAGTAATTCTGAAGCAGCTGATTCAGTCCCTGCCCATCCTGCATCTGTGGCATGCTCAGGTAATCGGGCGTATTGAAAATGGGCGCATCCTGATAAAACTCGCGGACAAGCAAAAATGGATTGATGCCAATTTTCAGGTCACCAAGGTAGATCCCCATGATCATGGTTGCCAGGCAGGCCTGCATGATACTCACCACCGTCATTACGGGAGCCTCCCATTTTCCTGTCCTGAACATCAGAACGAGTCCCAATACACAATGCCAGGCGCTCCATAGCAGAAAGCTGCCTTCCTGGGCTTCCCAGATGCAACTGAAAAGGTATTTTGGACTGAGGGATTTGCTTGAGTGGTTCCAGGCATAGAAGTATTCAAACTTATGCGTGGCAACGAGATAATATATGATGGCGAAAACAGAGAATACCGCAATGCATTCAAGGCCGAATGCGATACGGGCAAGTTTTTTCCAGCTTCCGGCAACTTCCGGAATTTTGGCATTGGTGGACTTAAAATATGAGATACTGGCAACAACCGAGGCTACAAAAGAAAGTACTACAAAAAAGTGTCCGAGTTGACCGGGCAGCAGGTGTTCACCAGGATAAGTCATCGATAAGAGAGTTAATAAGTTTCAAGGTTCTTTTTGGCGTTATTGGGGTCGTCCTTGTATTTGGAGGGACATTTCATCAGCATGTCCTTGGCCTCAAACTGGCCATTGGTCATTTTGCCATTCAAAACCAGGCGTTCACTTTTTTCAAAGTCGGTTGGTTTTGAATTAAGATAAACCACTCTGGTAGATTGCCCGAGCGTATCTATTGCTGTAAAAGCCATGTAGTTAGGATTCTTTCTCGGGTCGTATTCAATGGGTTGCGACATATCCACCTTAGCAATCAGGCGGACAAACTTGCCTTCTTTCTGACGGGCGGAGGCAACGGTTTCGTAGGTAGTCAGATTACCCGTAAAACTCACAAGCGCTGCAATCGCGGCAGCAATGAACACCAGCAGGATGATATGGGTTCTTTTCATGACCGCAAAATTACAACTAGTATTCAATAAACTCCAATTAAGAATTGGCATTCTGACTCCCCGATACTGGTGTGAATTGTTAAAATTAATGGAGCAACCATGAAATTTTTGCTACTCCCCCATACTGTCCTAACTTGCGCAGCGTTCTTAATGAACCAATAAAAAAGCATGGCAGACCTATCGATTTTTGATCCGAATGTTGCAGGCAATCCAAACAACAACATTTTCGGCTTACCCTTCACTGAAAGCGACGCGAGGCTCGTCATTGTTCCTGTTCCCTGGGAAGTGACCGTAAGCTGTAACGCAGGTACTGCCCGATCCTCTGAACATATATTCAAAGCGAGTCTGCAGGTTGACCTCTATGACGCTGAAATGCATAACGCCTGGCGGGAGGGTTACTATATGTTTCCGCTCGACAAGAAGATCCTGATGAAGAGTGATTACCTCAGAAAGGAAGCAGAATTATACATCGATTATATTTCCAAAGGTGAGCTGGTTGAAAAAAATACTTTCATGTGCAAGAGCATGAAAGAAATCAATGAAGGAGGTATTTTTCTCAACACATGGGTATACGAAAAAACAAAGGCGCTGCTCGACAAGGGTAAACTGGTTTGTTTGCTCGGCGGCGACCACAGCACTGCGTTGGGATTCTTCAAAGCGATTGGTGAGACGCACGGTGATTTTGGCATCCTGCAGATTGATGCACACTGCGATCTCCGAACCAACTACGAAAGTTTTAAGTACAGCCATGCGAGCGTTATGACGAATGCGCTCAATGAAATTCCAACACTAACAAAACTTGTTCAGATAGGCATCCGTGATATGGCCGATGAAGAAGCTGAGTTTTTGAATCGTTCGGACTCACGTGTAAAAACATATTTTGATCGCGATATCAAGGAGCGGATGTATGAAGGCGAGAACTGGAAACAGATCTGCGAAGATGTGGTGAGCAGCCTTCCTGATAAAGTGTATATCAGTTTCGACATCGATGGACTCGATCCAAAACTGTGTCCGAATACCGGCACACCAGTGCAAGGTGGTTTTGAGGTAGAGCAAATCTTTTACCTGATAAAATGCATTGTAAAAAGTGGTCGCAAACTCATCGGGTTTGACCTGAGTGAAGTGGGTGTGGGTGAAAACAACTGGGATTCCAATGTCGGCGCACGCATTCTCTGGAAGTTGTGCAACTTTTTAACTGTGAGCAACAGACAATGATATATCCATACGTAGTAACACTCCGTAATAACAACCGTCGTCTCATAGATACCATATCAATACTGATGCTGATTGTATCAGTGCTTCTTTTTCTGCGCGAGCTTGCACTTTCTGCTGACCGAAAAATCATTTATTTTATTGTGCCGCTGATCATCGCTCTTATCGTTGGTAAGAATATTTATCAGCAAAAAAAAGGCAAGGCCGTTAATTATCAGACGGCATTGCTCATTGCCGGCACTGCCTGGATTGCGATGCCCTTTCTCAATTGGCTCGCTATTCCTTTTTTACTGATGGGACTTATCGAGAAGCAGGCAAAGTTTCCCCTGGAAGTCGGCTTCAGTGATGACAAGGTAGTAATCAATTCGCTTATACGTCGCCGTTATAGCTGGACAGAGTTTAACAATGTGATGCTCCGCGACGATCTGCTGACGCTCGACTTCAAAAACAACCGGCTTTTCCAGAGAGAGACTGTTGATGAGGAGTCTGATGTGGAGGTGGATGATTTTAATGAATATTGTGAGGAGAGAATGAAATCTGAAAGTTTAAAGTTAAAAGGGTAAAGGGGGAAAAGAAGTTCTTAGTTCTTGGTTTTTAGTTCTTAAGGACTGCGAAAGTCGCTAGCATGACGTAAATAGTTTCGGAGACCCTAAGAACTAAAAACCAAGAACTAAGAACTTTCCTTCCTCCCCTTTTATGGAATTTCTCATTATCCGCATCAGAGGAAAAAATCCGCATGAATGCACTCGCCATCTCCATCGTCCACCCGGCGTATGAGAACCTTAAAAAGGTCGGCCGGCTCCTTCACCTCGTAGCGGCACTCCTCATCATCGTCAACGCTTTCAACCAGTTTCACCAGCCAAAATTCAACCATCTTTATTTTTGGTGTCAGCTGATCATAGCGCTGGACATAGCCGTAATTGTTTTTACCAGCAGAAATATTCTGCTCGAACTCCCCAAAGTGAACCTTGCTTTCAGATTGATAGAGTGCGTCATCTTCACCGGCGCGGCTTCCATGCTGCTTCTGCAGGAGAATTGGGTTCTCGGCATATTTCTGACCCTCATCGCTGCATGCTACTTTTATATATTCTATTGCGAAAGAAAAGCCGCCCTGGTAGAAATGGTGGCGTTTAATCATATAGGCATAACGATCTCAGGCTTGCCGAGCAGCCGATTCTTCCTGTGGGCCAACATCAACCATATTGACGCCGGTTATGACCGGATAACCATCGAGACATCCACCAGCAAAATCTACCATTTCACCCTGCGCAGAAACCTTCAGTTCGAAGAGCTTGACCGCATCCACGATTTCTGTCGCCATTACCTTGGCCACGCTTAGGAAAATCCCATGAAATAAACGAAATTTGCGGGTTCGGCGGGAATTGGCCCGGCGCAAATCATTTTATGGCCGCACTATCACAAAGTCCGTTTCTGCTTTATTCTGATGGGAAAGGGACAATATTCGAAGACGAAACCCTTTTTGCCACCGGTCGCAGCGGCTGGGACGCACTTCCCGTGCCCGGGGATGAATGGATGGAGTTACCCGAAGGTGGCTCACTGTATGAGTTGCCCGGAAGGCGCGGCATTGGAATTGATACCCGGACCGGCGAAATGCGTCTTTGCGAAAAAGGCTGGGCGGTTGCAGCATTTATCCCTCCGGCGCATACCGGACTTTACCTGGCCGCATACGAGACCGGCCCTGATGCGCCCACGCTGCCCCTATTCTGCTACACAGCCGCGGGCTGGCAGGATGGCAAGTTCTTCGTGCCTGCCGTGAGAATAGAAAGAGACATCAGGCAGGAGTCATCCGGATACGACAACGAACTAATTGAACATGGAGTAAAAAAAATAATGACAGCTTATCCGCACAACAGGCTGGTTAAACATCTTGCGGAAAATTGTTGTCTCACCTACCACTGCCCCGCTTCCAGAAATTTTTTCCTGGAAAGATGGGAATGCCCTGTCCCAACCAGCCCCGCCTGCAACGCCAACTGCATCGGCTGTATTTCTTTTCAGCCATTGGAAGAAACCATTCCATCAACACAAGACAGGCTCACATTCAAGCCAAGTGCGGAAGAGATTGTTGAGTTCACGGTGCCCCATCTGCAGGAAGCACCATTTCCGATTGTTTCATTTGGCCAGGGTTGCGAAGGTGAACCATTGCTGATGTGGGAAACCATCAGGGTATCTATCCGCGAAATGCGCAAACATACCAGCCGCGGCAGCATCAATATCAATACAAACGGATCAAAACCAGATGCGGTACGTGCACTTTGCGAAGCCGGACTCAATAGTATCCGCGTCAGCACCAACTCGGCCAGAAAACATATTTACGAAGCATATTACAGACCCAATAACTACAGGTTTGAGGACATCGTTGACAGTCTCAAGGTGATGCGCGATTTTGGCGGATGGGCAAGTATCAACTACTTTGTTTTTCCCGGAATGACTGACAGCGCGGAAGAATATGAAGCGCTCAGAAAACTGATCATTGAGACGGACCTCACCATGATACAATGGCGCAATTTCAATATTGACCCCGACTGGTATCTTGGCAAAATCGGCGCTACAGATACAGGAGAGTGTATGGGTATAAAACAGTTGCAGGAGCTGATTCATGATGAGTTTCCAAAGCTGAAGTATGGCTATTTCAACCCTCCTGCAGAACGCATCCGGGGCGATTTTGAAAAGGACTTTGCACGATGAATCAACAGTCCGTCACCGCAAATTCCGACAACAAAATACTTGCGGGCATTGGGCTCGCAATTCTTGCAACAATCATCTGGTCCGGAAATTTTGTAGTAGCAAGGGGGGTTATTCAACAGATACCGCCGGTGGGACTCGCTTTTTTTCGCTGGCTTCTTGCTACAGCACTCATAGGTGCAATTGCATGGAAAACAGTAAGGCAGGACATTGTCATCATCAGAAAATCTTACCAGTACCTGTTTTGGGTGGCACTCACCGGGATTGCACTTTTCAACACATTTGTATATGTTGCCGCACATTATACTCCAGCCATCAACCTGGCCCTCGTTGGCACTACCTCCTCGCCCATCATGGCAACCGTACTCGCAGTGATATTTCTGAAAGAAAGACTTAGCATTCTTCGCATAACCGGCATCGTTATATGCGTGGCAGGAATACTGATCCTTTTGTCGAAAGGCAGTATTGACACACTGCTCGCGTTCAGATTTTCTAAGGGTGACTGGTGGGTGCTTCTCGGTGCATTGATGTTTGCCATTTACAATACACTGGTAAAACGAAAGCCAGTAGGTATTTCGGCACTGTCTTTTTTATTCATCATTTTCCTGGCGGGCACACTGATGCTGTTCCCTTTCTTTCTCATTGAAAGAGCGAACGCGGCCCCCATTCAATGGAATACAAACCTCTTTCTGATCATACTATATCTTGGCGCCGGCACCTCGGTTGTTTCATTTCTTTGCTGGAATGCTGCTATCGCAAGACTCGGTTCAGCACGCACTGCCCTGTTCGGAAACCTCATTCCGATATTCAGCAGTATTGAAGCCGTTATTTTTTTAGGAGAAAAAATAACAGGTATCCATATCATCAGCGCCATACTTGTTTTTGGAGGACTCCTTGTTGCAAATCTGAAAAAATCAAAAACCTGACTTGACATCCGAGCTCATCATATTGTGCATTGCCGCATTCGCTGCCGGCTTTGTAGATGCAGTTGTTGGCGGTGGCGGACTGATACAGACTCCCGCAGCCCTGGTGTTGCTGCCACAGTACGCAGTTTCTTCCGTGATCGGCACGTTGAAAATTCCAGCATTTTGCGGCACCGCCTTCGCTGCGGTACAGTATGCTGGCAAGGTGAAACTCAATTACATGCGCCTGGCGCTGATGGCGACAATTGCATTCTTTTCTGCCTTTGCAGGATCTGCATTGCTAGTCAGTGTCAGCAATTCATTTATGAAACCACTGCTGCTTGTGGTACTTACAGCAGTGGCGATATACACGTATTCGAATAAAAATTTTGGCAGGCATGCAGCCAAAGAACATTCGGAAATGCGTCAGCTCATTTATGCAGTACTCATCAGCGTCATCATCGGATTCTACGATGGTTTTATCGGGCCCGGTGCAGGCAGCTTCCTGGTTCTTTGTTTTATCAGCGTGATGGGTTTTGATTTTCTGAAGGCGAGCGCCAACGCGAAGTTTGTAAATCTGGCAACCAACTTTGGTTCAATTCTGTTTTTTGCTGCCAGTGGCAAAATCATTTACGAAATTGCCATACCCATGGCCATCTTCAACAGCGCAGGGGGAATGATCGGCGCACGGTTCGCTTTGCTGAAAGGAAATTCTTTTATCCGCATTTTTTTTCTGATTGTTGTCAGCGCAACAATACTGAGATTTGCTTATGACGTCTTCTTCAGGTAAATCGGTCATCATTGTCGGAGCCACTTCAGGTATTGGTCGTGAATTGGCAGCGCTTTATTTAAAAGCAGGTTGTCGAATCGGCATCACCGGCCGCCGACAGGATCTGCTGGAAACATTCCAGCAGGAGCACAAAAATTCAGTTGTGGAGAAAAGCTGTTTTGATGTTTGCGGAAATGACAATATCCTGCAACTGGAAGCGCTCGTGGCAAAACTTGGCGGACTCGACCTGTTAATTTACAATGCCGGCTTTGGCGAAGTAACGGACAACCTCGATTTTAAAACCGAAAAGAAAACTGTAGACATCAATGTAAACGGTTTTGTGGAAATCGTTGGCTGGGCGTACAACTACTTTCTCAGGCTAGGAAGTGGACAGATTGCCGCCACCTCTTCCATCGCGTCCATACGGGGAAACGGTCTGGCACCGGCTTATAGTGCCAGCAAAGCATTCATGAGCATTTATATGGAAGGTCTGTTTATCAGGTCCTCAAAAACCCGCGCCAATATTTTTATCACCGATATTCAACCGGGATTTGTTGATACGAAAGCTGCAAAGGGAAACAAACGGTTTTGGGTAGCGCCGGTTGCCAAAGCGACGCAGCAGATATACCGTGCGATTGAATCAAAAAAAAGAAAAATCTACGTCACTCAAAGATGGAAGTTGATCGCATGGTTGTTAAAAGCGATGCCTGTATCGGTTTACAAAAGGATCTAAGCAATGATCAAGATTCCTCCATCTCGCTGCGTCCGACCTCGATGAACTTACCTAAACGAATCAACGGGTCAACAAATCAACTGATCAACGAATTTTAACATATCTCCGGGGCAGCGAAACGTAATTAGCATTATACTTGCAGCGTTGGTATAGTCAGCGTAACTTTATATGGCAAATTCAATCAACATGCACGACAATTTTGAAAGCAGGAAAAATATCCAGGCAGGAACGATGACCGCCGCGATTCTTGGTCTGCTTTTATTGATTTTCATATTGGTTGGCTGGTCGGCTCCGGTTGCTCCACTTCCACCCGTGGAAGAAGGAATGGAGGTAAACCTGGGCAATACCGATCTCGGGCTTGGCAATAGTCAGCCTTTTGAACCGGGTGCACCTGCTCCGCAGGACCGCCAGCAATACACCCCTCCAAAACAGGATGTTGAAAAAGAAGAACCTGTAAAAGATCCGGTGACAGACGACAAGGATCCCGATGCTCCGGAAATAAAGAAACCACCCGTTTCAAAACCTGAAGCAACAAAAATTCCGGAAAAAGACATTGCTAAAAACGTTCCGAAGAAAACTGTTCCGGTAGAAAATCCTACTCCTGCACCACCTGTTCAGCGTCCAAAAGCACAGATGAAAGGTGTAAATGGCACTGGTCCAGGCGGCAATGAAGCTGACACTTATAAAAAAGGTGGTAGTGAAGGCATCACGAGTGGCAAAGGAGACCAGGGCAGACCCGGAGGAGATCCAAACAGCAAAAATTACGCTGGACCCGGAGGCACTGGCAACGGAGGGATTACCATCTCCCGCGGACTCCAGGGACGTAAATGGAGAAGCTTACCTTCCTTTGAGGATGAGTTCAACGAAAACAACAAAATTTCAGTAGATATAAAGGTGGATGCAAATGGAAATGTAACGTCTGCATCTTATCAGCCAAAAGGGTCTACAACATCTGATGCCTCCCTCAAAGCAATTGCACTCCGGAAAGCACAACAAATAAAATTTAATCCCGGAACCGAAGAATCAGTCGGCACGATTGTATTCAATTTCAAATTAAGAAACTAACCACGGTGGTATAAAATGTAAAAACCTATAGGCGAAAGCTTATAGGTTTTTATCTTTACAGCAATGAACTACGAACAGACCCTTGAGTTTATTTATGCCCGCCTGCCAATGTTCAGCCATCTTGGCACCGATGCTTACCGGAAGGATCTTACCAACACCATAGCACTCTGCAATGAAGTGGGAAACCCTGAGACCAAACTGAAGACCATACATATTGCAGGAACCAATGGCAAGGGATCCACCAGCCACATGCTTGCTTCTGTGCTGCAAACGGCTGGATACAAAACAGGATTGTATACATCCCCGCACCTGAAGGATTTTCGCGAAAGAATTAAAATCAACGGGAGCATGATCCCGAAAGAGTCGGTCATAGCATTCATTGAAAAAATTACTCCCCAGATAGACAAACTCAATCCTTCATTTTTTGAGATTACGGTTGCTATGGCACTCGAGTATTTCGTGGATGAAGGAGTGCAGATTGCTGTCATCGAGACCGGCCTAGGTGGAAGACTGGACAGCACCAATATTATCAGACCGGAGGTTTCAGTAATTACGAATATTGGTTGGGATCATATGAATCTCCTGGGTGATACCCTCGAAAAGATTGCAGGTGAAAAAGCGGGTATTATCAAAAACAATACACCGGTTGTGATCGGAGAAGTAAACAATGAAACCAGGGCTGTCTTCGAAAAAACAGCAAAAGAAAAAAATGCACCGATCAGCTTCGCCACCGAACATCAATATGTAGCGGCCTGGGAAAACCGGCAAGACGGATTGCACATAGAGGTGGCTGGTAAAGAAACAGATCATCACGCATATGTGCTGGACCTTCATGCAGCTTATCAAATCAAGAATATTCTGACAGTGCTCGAGACTTTAAAACAATTGAAAACTACGGGCTGGAATTTTACTGAGACGGATGTACGCGAAGGATTGAAGCATGCAAAAAAGCTAACCGGACTTCACGGAAGGTGGGAACAAATATCCCAGCACCCTGCTGTGGTACTCGACGTGGCGCACAATGAAGATGGTATGCGCGAGCTTGTCAAACAACTGGAAACAACAACCTACCACAAACTGCATATCGTGATCGGCATGGTAAAGGACAAGGTGATCGACAATGTGCTTGCCTTGTTACCGAAACTGGCGACCTATTACTTTACAAGAGCTAAAATTCCGAGGGCACTCCCCGAAAATCAACTGGCTGCAAGAGCTGTTCTGGCCGGACTCTCAGGCAACTCCTATCCATCTGTGGAAGTTGCGCTGGCTGAGGCTAGAGAGAATGCTGCAAAGGATGATCTGATCCTTGTATGCGGTAGTGTATTTGTGGTTGGCGAAGTGGCTGTTTAGGATATTTTCAGCTTCCCCATCTTTATCAACGCATAGAAAAGACAATTTGCATGCAGGGATTGTTTTACCTGGTTGGCGAGAAGCATCTTTATTACTTCTTCCAGCGGAAGTAGATAAGTATCGATTTCTTCGTTGTGGTCTAGTTGCTGTAAACCGCTCTTCACGCCGCCTGATGCAAGAAACAAGTCTGTGTAATTGCTCAGCACCCCGGGGTTGGCGGCAATCCTTCCAATCTTTTCTACAGAACGAAAATGATAGCCTGTTTCTTCCAGGAGTTCGCGTCTCATGCCGGCTTCGCCATCTTCTCCTTCATCAATAAAGCCACCCGGCGTTTCCATTATCACTTCTCCAATTGGGTGCCTGTATTGTTTCACCATGATCACTTCATTGTTTTCAGTAATGGCAAGCGCGGTGGCTGAAACAGGCAGCTCTACTACAAAGTAGGGATCTACCACTACCCCATCTTTTCTCAGGCACCGGTCTCGCCTGGCTTTGAAGTAAATATGGTCACTGATGTATTCGGTTGAAAGTGTTTCCCACTTGAGATCGTCGTCACTCTTGCTCATTCTGTTTTCCGCCATTACCATTTTTTTTGTTCTCTGAGATTGGTGATATGTGCCACATGATGCCTTCCATGCCACGAGTAGCTTCCAAGAAGATACCAAAGGCTCATTTCCTTTCGGTGCTGCGGGTGAAAAACGGTTCGCTCCCATTGTACGTCGCTCAGGTTTTTTATTGCTTCGTAAAACCTGGAGTGCAGCGCATGAAGAAGTGTTATTGAAACGTTCACCGGAAGCGTTTTTACATCATCCAGCACCGCCCATTCTTTTTCTTCATAGGGTTTGATATCCGGACGTTCTTCGGTCAATCCAAGTTTGAACCGGCAATATGCGTTCATGTGACTGTCTGCCACATGGTGCACCACCTGGTGAAGCGTCCAGCCACCATCGCGGTAACGGGTGTGAAGCTGCGCCTCGTCGAGGTTTTCCACTGCTCTTTCGATCAGCTGAGGCAGAAAACGGATATCATTGAGCCACTCCTGCTTTTTTAATTCTGAAAAGGGTTCAGGTTGATACTGGCCAATAGGAAATCTGGGATCTGACATGGGTTTATTTTTTTGATCATTCGTCGCGCCACTCCTTGCCGGTGAGTTGCAGAAACACATCTTCCAGGGTTGCGTGTTTTACTTCCATCGGACGGCGGAAGCCAGTTGCGATAAGGTCGTCGATCAACTTCGAGGGCGGGTCGATTGAGATGATTCTTCCTGAGTCGATGATCGCCACTCGATCGCAAAGCACCTCTGCTTCGTCCATATAATGTGTGGTAATGATAACGGTCGTGCCTTTCGAACGGATATCTGCTATGAGGTCCCATAGGTTGCGTCGCGCCTGCGGGTCAAGTCCGGTAGTGGGTTCGTCGAGAAAAATAATATCTGGCTTGTTGATAAGTGTTGTGGCAATTGAAAACCGCTGTTTTTGTCCGCCGCTCAGATCTTTAAACTTTGCCTTTGCCTTGTCCTGCAGGTTTACAAGTCCGAGCAACTCATGGGCGTCGGCTTTCTGATTGTAGAGCCCGTTGAACATTTCAATGAGTTCGGTCAGGTTGAGACCGGGATAATATCCAGAGGCCTGCAACTGAACACCGATGATCTTTTTGATGGAATCTGGTTCTTTGTCGAGATCAAAACCATTGACCGTTACCGTCCCGCTGGTTTTTGTTCTTAAGGTTTCGATGATTTCAAGTGTGGTGGATTTACCTGCACCATTCGGACCAAGCAGTCCAAAAACTTCTCCTTCCATTACTTCGAAGCTGATTCCTTTCACCGCTTCAAAGTCACCATACTTTTTGTAAAGATCCCGCACAACTATGATGGGCTTTTTCATACGGCAATTTACTGAAGAAAAAATTCCTCAGGGCCATCCCCCGAACCTTATTTTCTTACAAACATCTCTGTATAGTATACAACTCCTTTGCTGTTGCGGGCTACGCCAACGCCGGTATGGGTAAATTTTCCTTCTATATTGGCGCGATGCTGTTTGCTTTTCAGCCAGGCATTCACCACTTCACGGGCGGTCATTTTTCCATAGGCTACATTTTCACCGGTGGACGATGTGCCACTAAGATCATTGGCGATGATGATAGCTCTTTGTTTGAATCCTCCATGACCAAATGATACTGCTTTTGAAGCCATGTTTGCACTATGCCTCGCAGCTTCCGAGGAAGCCACCGGCAGCAGTCTCAGCGAAGGCAGATTTTTTGTTCTCCTATGTTCATTTACATAGTTGATGATATCGGCCTCCATGTTTGTAAGAGAGATTTTTTTCTCCGCATAAGTGGTCGCAGGTGCTGACTTTTTTGTTTTGGTGGTGGAACATGCGGATGCAAGCATCAGCAAAAAAAGCACGGGTATAAAAATCTGATGTCTTTTCATGAGAACCTGTTCTTGTTTGTCCAATACCATTCAAAGTTTATACCAGCCTATGTTAAAAACTTCGTTAAACGGCGCTTAATCCCTTGTAATCAATGATACTGTGACTTAATAGAGAATATATTTTTGCGATTGCCGGGTCATTTTTAAGCATTTCCATATGCGCGTTGAGGGTTGGGTTATCACCACGGTAGGCTGGCCCAGTCTGCATTTCCGCAGGTGAACCGTATTGCAACCTATGCACCGTTTCAAGGATAAGAGGGTACAACTGTGAAAAAGGGAGCGTATATTTTTTACAGAATTCTTCCGCCATCACAAAGAGGTGGTTGGTGAAATTGTTTACGAAAACTGCTGCGAGATGCATGCGCATTCTTTTTTCATCTCCTGTATCAGTTACCGATTCAGAAATGGATTCTGCAAGTTTACGGAGGGATCTTCTGGCCGCATCGTTGTTTGCATCGATGAGTAATGGGATATTAATTTCAATTCCTGAATCTTTCCGAAGGCTTTGCAGTGGGTATAGCACGCCGTAGTTGGCAGAGACGGATTTCAATACATCGATGCTCACCGAGCCGGCCGTATGAACCACCAACTGATTCTGCAGGCGCAGCTCGCGATCAACTTCATACAATGCTGTGTCGGTGATAGCCAGCAGGTAAACATCGGCGTCACGGGTTACCACACTCCAGTAGCTGCAGGACTCCGACTCCAGCTCATACGCGAGCTCACTTGCAATAGCGCTGTTGCGTCCATAT
This sequence comes from Chitinophagaceae bacterium, assembly GCA_014379785.1. Taxonomy (GTDB): domain Bacteria; phylum Bacteroidota; class Bacteroidia; order Chitinophagales; family Chitinophagaceae; genus JACMLD01. Next base: position 2,363 of record JACMLD010000276.1, on the reverse strand, counting down.
ACCTGCACGATTCGATGTCCGGCTGCTTTGAATTTTCTTCCAAGCAAGGTCGCGACGTTTCCTGTCCCGAGCAATACAATTTTCATAATTAGTATCTTTACAGTTCACTCTCCGAAATGAAATTAGCACAAAAACTGGCTGTCAACTATATCCGCGCCAAACTCAATCTGCTGGCTGTTCTTTCGCCACGAAAAGCCGCATATCGTGCTTTTGATCTTTTTTGCACTCCGCAATACAGAAGCAAAAAACCGCTGCCGCCGATTTTTCAGAATGCAGAAAAACTCACTATGAAGTTTGGTTTGCATTCTGTGAATGGGTACCGGTGGAACCGCGGCGGTATCAGGAAGGTATTGATTCTGCATGGTTATGAATCGGGAAGTCCAAATTTTGAGCGATATATTGCGCCGCTTGTAAGGAAAGATTACGAAGTACTTGCCTTTGATGCGCCGGCCCATGGTAAGAGTCCGGGCCGCCGGATCACGCTCCCTTTATACATTGAAATGATCGCTGATATCCATCGGCAATATGGTCCTGTTTTGTCATTTATGGCGCATTCATTCGGAGGTCTTGCCGTTACTCATTTTCTTGAGCAGACCACACATGATGTAGAAACAAGACTGGCACTGATAGCACCGGCTACTGAAACCAGTACTGCGATCGACAGTTTTTTTCGATTTCTTCAGTTAAATGGAAAAGTCAGAAAGGAGTTTGAAATCCATATTTATGAAAAGGCTGGCATCAGGCCCGAGCATTTTTCGATTGCAAGGGCGGTGAAGAATATCAAAGCCGGGATGCTCTGGGTGCATGATGAAGACGATGACATTACACCACTGGCTGATGTGAAGCCGATAATGGAAAGCAATATTCCTCATCTGGATTTTATGATCACCAAAGGGTTTGGTCACAAAAAGATCTATCGAGAGAACAAAGTAGTGAAAGCAGTCACTGCTTTTTTATAATGGTTGTGGTATCTTGTCATTTCGACTCCCATCGCGAAGCGATGCGGGTGGAGAAATCCCCAACCGGCACTCCGACAGATGGCCGGGGACCCCTCGACTGCGCTCGGGGTGACACAATGTGAAGTATTATGAGAAAGTTTGAAGACAGCTACCGGCACAAGGGTTTGCGAAAAAAACTGGTGGAGGTACTCCGCCAGAAAGGAATTACGGATGAGCGGGTGCTGGAGGCGATAACCAATATTCCGAGACATTTTTTTCTTGATTCTGCGTTTGATGAAGTTGCCTATGAAGATCGAGCGTTTCCAATTGCGCAACAGCAGACTATCTCTCAGCCATACACTGTGGCTTATCAGTCGCAATTGCTGTTGGTGAAACCTTACGAAAAAATTCTGGAGGTAGGCACCGGGAGTGCATACCAGGCTTCGGTGTTGGCTGAATTGGGGGCACAGGTATATACCATCGAAAGGCAGAAGAAACTTTTTGACAACAACAAGCAATTTTCATTTCTGAAGAAGTATTCAAATATCAAGTTTTTTTACGGGGATGGCTATGAGGGTTTGCCTACATATGCTCCGTTTGATAAGGTGCTTGTCACTGCCGCTGCTCCATTTATTCCTGAAAAACTCAGGGGGCAGTTGAAAATCGGTGGACAGATGGTTATCCCGGTTGGTGAGGGCAAGGTGCAGCGCATGCTGCGCATCACGCGCAAGACTGCTGATAAGTTTGAGGAGGAGGAATTTGAAAACTTTTCCTTCGTTCCCATGCTTGGCGGAAAAAACAATTAGCGTGGTTACATATTGCTAAGTATTTCATACAATCTGAAAATATCTTTGAAGGAGTTGTACAACGGTGCGGGTGCAATTCTTATTACACCCGGTTCGCGGTAGTCGACTACTACTCCGTTGTCGGTGAGATGCTGATGGATTTCTTTTCCGCGCTGGTGAAAGAAAAGAGACAGTTGCGCACCTCTTGCTTCCGGATCAGTTGGAGTAATGATTTCGAAGTCCAGATTTGTGATCTGTGCCAGCAGATATTCCAGGTATGCGGTCAGTCGAATGCTTTTATGGCGCAGATTGACGATTCCGGCGTCGCTGATAATTTCAAGCGATGCTTTTAACGCGACCATATTGAATACCTGAGCCGTGCTCATCTGCCATCCACCCGCTCCGGGCTGTGGAATGAATCCCTTTTCCATCTGAAACCTTGTACTTTCTTCATTGCCCCACCATCCTCCGAGCCTGGGATAGGAAGTATCCCCTGCAAACCTTTCATGTATATACACGCCTCCAACTGCACCCGGGCCGCCATTCAGATATTTGTATGAGCACCATGCCGCAAAGTCAACATCCATATCGTGCAAACGCAGCGGTACATTGCCCGCCACATGTGCGAGATCAAAACCAG
>JACMLD010000275.1 GCA_014379785.1 Chitinophagaceae bacterium | reverse complement strand
GTCTACCAGTCTGTTCTGACCAATGGTGCCCACAAAATTATTCCCATCATAGTTGCCGGATGTATTTGTGACACGGTTGGTAGCATTGTTTACTATCACTCCATCCACGATATAAAGCGGTTCTGATGAAGAAGAAATAGAACTGATGCCTCTGAGTCTGACAGATATGCCACCGGCAGGATCGCCAGAGTTCTGAATGACCTGGGCACCAGCCGTTTTTCCCTGCAGTGCAGAAAGTACGTTGCCGGTTTTTCCCAACTCATCCGCCTTGATGGTAGAGATATAGTTTCCGAGTTGTCTTCTGGTGGTTCCCTGTGAGGTACCTGTTACCACTACTTCATCCAGACCCAGTGCGTCTTCTGTCAAAGATATGTTTACGGTGTAGGTCAGTGCGCTGCCAATGGTTACGGAAGATTCCTGGGTTTTGAATCCAATGCCCGTGAATACGAGGTTGTAAGTGCCTTGTTTCAGCACTGCTGTAAGCGAGAAGTTGCCCGCAGCATCGGTGGCAGTGCCGGAGTTGGTGCCTTGCAGCTGAACGGAAATGCCGGGAAGCGCAGCGCTCTCTTTTCCGGTAACCTTTCCTGAAATCGTAACCTGCGCCATGGCACCGGCCGCAGATAGAGTCAAAACAAGCAGGAGAAAAGCAAATTTGTTTCTCCTAATCCATTGAGGGATGTGCATTGTCATTTTGCAATTTTTAGTTTTAATGTATGATGGGATAAGGCGGAAACGACTTTCAAAAGGTAGCATAAAGTTGCATAGAAATACGCAGAAACCTGCATAACAGGGCAAAAAAAAGCAGCGATTTGCTGCTTTGGTAAATTCAAATTATTTCGCCGTGATCGGCACTGCCACCTGGGTCTCATCCCACTCGATGACCAGACCCGGATTGGCAAACCGCAGCGTTAGTTTTTCCACTACACTATCCAGTTTTTTTGCTGGCACCTTTACCTTGACAAAATCTTTGTCCTTGTACTTATCATACTGCCATGCGCCATTCTGTCCAAGCTGGCTGTTGAGAATGACTTCCCATTCTTTTTCACCCGGAACGGTAAACAGTGTGTAAGTGCCCGCTTTTACAGCCTGGCCACCGAACACTACATCTTTTGCAAAAGTAATTTCAGTCGCTTCATTCGCACCGGTGCGCCACAGTTTTCCATAGGGTTCCAATCCCCCAAAGATCACCCTGCCTTTTTTGGAAGGCTGACCGTAAGCAACTTTCATATCTTTTCCTTCAGCAGTTACCCTTGGACTTGGTTTTGGATTCTGACTGCAGGCAGCAAGCGTCATGAAGACGAGCGTCGAAAAAAACAGCATTCTTTTCATAAAAGGAATATTTATTGATTGATAAAGCTTTTTAAATTTTGCAGTGACTTTTCCATTGCCGGACCGAGCTGCTGGTCATACACAATCGCCTGAAACTTTTCCCATGGATACCAGCGCAGCTTAAAATCAAAATACCACTGCAGGGTAGTATTGTTGAAATCGTGGCTGATAACATTGAATACTGCCTCAAATTTCCTGCCGGAAGGTTGTTTCCATTCACAGGTGATACTCGAATCAGTTGTTTTTACGATTGTTATCAACACAGCATCTGTACGGATTGTTGAGTCAGTGAAAGTTTTATTTTCATAAGACTTCGTGTATTCGTTCCAGTTATCCCATGTACGCAATGATTTTATTTTATTCAGGATACTGTCTCTTGGCGAATCCATGTCGACGGCCCTGGAGATTCTTATCTGTGATGGAATGAATGACGCGATCAGTGTGAGCACACCAAACAAAATCACCACGCTGATCAGTCCAAGTTTTATCAGTTTCATATTCGATTTTCTATTCCCAGCGAAAAACACGGATGGCAACGACGTAAGCAAACAGTCCCCACCCACCCAGCACCGCAAGCTGTGTCAGGCAATCCGTAAGATGCGCACCTTCAAATGCAATATTTCTCATGGCATCATTTAGATGAGTCAGTGGCAATACTTTGCAGATAGGCTGCAGCCAGGAGGGAAATGCTTCAATGCTGAAAAAGGTACCCGCCAGCAAAAACTGCGGAAGTGTGATCAGGTTTGCAAACGGAGGAATTGAACTTTCATTTTTTGCCAATCCGCTTACGATGAAACCAAAACCCATAAAGACAATCAGTCCGATAAGACTGAGTATAATCAGTTCAATAAATGTCAGTAATCCATGAACAAGCGTAAAATTGAAAAAGAAATATCCTGCGCCTAAAATAATGATTGCAGTGATAAGCTGAAACAAAACACGGCTGATCCCTTCTCCCAGCACGATATAGGTCCGGTTGATGGGTGTGGCAAAAAATCTCTTTAATACCAGTGTCTGTCTCAGGTTGAAAAAAATAAAAGCTACTCCAAACACGCCGGCACTGAGCAATGAAAACCCAAGCTGTCCCGGCAAAATGAAATCTATTGTCCGGTACGCCCTTCCCTTCACTGTCTGCACTTCCTGATCAACAGTAGCAATGCGCTGCCTGTCAGGATTTCTGCCGTCGTCAATATTGCTGATGATCCCGCGGAGTATGGATTGAAAAACCTGTAGGTTCTGTTGACTGACTGCCTCGGAACTTTTTATATTGATTTTATACGCCGGGTTACCATCGGGATTTTTATGAATGGATACCACCGCCGTAATCCTTCCTTTTTCGAGATCACTGTTTGTGGCGGCCGGAGTTTTTCTTACGACGACAAATCCGGGCACCTGCTTCATGGCCTGGTAAACAGGATTTGTGGTGTCAGAATCGGGGTTGAAAGCGATTTTGACATTTAAGCGTCCACCCCCACCCACAAAGCCAAAAACGAGAATGAATATCAGAGGAAAACCAATACTGAAAACTACGGCGGAAGGGCTGCGCCAGATGGCTGTAAAACTTGCTTTCGCAATTGCCATCATTGCCCGAAACTGATTGTATGGTTTCTCCATATTCTTTTATTGTCGGGCCAAAACTATCTTTTTATTTAGAATTCGAAGCGGATATCAAAAGGCATTTTCGTCTGCGCGTTGCCGAAAACCTGTCTCAGTTTTTTGAATGAGTAGAACATCTTAACGCCGTCGTCGCCAAACTCTGCCCTGATGGCTTCGGATGCCGATGATTGCGCCTTTGTCTTGTAATCACTCATGATTGATTCCCACCAGGATTGTGCCTCAGGAAATTCCCTGATGCTGTATTTTGAAAGCTTTGCCATCCTGGCTGCACATGCCACTGCTTCGTGAAGTCCACCAATTTTATCTGCCAGGCCAAGTCCGATGGCGCGCTCGCCCGTCCACACCCTGCCCTGGGCAATGCTGTCCGCGAATGCGTAAGAAATCTTTCTTCCATCAGACACTCTGCGTAGAAACGTGGCATAGATGCTGTCGATATCGTTTTGGAAAAACATTCTTTCCGTGGCTGTCAGGGGCCTGTGTATACTTCCGATATCGGCATACGGACCAGTCTTGACGCCATCAACGGATATGCCGAGTTTGTTGTTCAGCAGATTTTTCATATTCGGAATGATGGCAAAGACACCGATTGAACCGGTCAGCGTGTTGGGCCTGGTAAAAATGCTGTCTGCTCCGCAGGCCATATAATATCCGCCCGATGCGGCATAGTCCCCAAAACTTACTACCACTGGTTTTTCTTTTTTGGCAACCTCTATCTCGCGCCACATATTTTCACTCGCCATGGCGCTTCCTCCACCACTGTTGATTCTTATCACAATCGCCTTTACCGCTTTGTCTGTTGCAGCTTTTCTGATAAGGTTCCGATAGGTATCGCCGCCGATTTGTCCATTGCCGCCTCTGCCATCCACAATGTCTCCCTGTGCATAGATCAAAGCTATTCTTCCATCGCCACCGGATTGTTTATAACTGACCGCCTTTGAATATTTCCCCGGGGTGATAAAATTTATTTTGTCGCTGTTTCCCAGTCCAAGCCTGTTTTTTATTTCGTCTCTCAGCTGGTCGTCATATAGCGCACCGTCGATGAGTTTATAATTCACTGCATCTTTTGCAGTGCGTATGGCCATTTCATTTGCCCAAAGTCTCAGAGATCCTGTATCAATGTTTCGCGCCGCACTGGTCTGTGTAAGAAATCTTCCGTAAAGGTCATTCAGCAAAATCATCGATTGATAACGGTTTGCTTCTGTCATCTGCTCTTCACGCAATGGCTCCGTGGCACTTTTAAACTTTCCCGCATAAAAAATCTGCGGCTCTATTTCAAGTTTTTCCAGGGTCTTTTTGAAAAACACATATTGCATCGAAAAGCCTTTCCACTCGAGCCCGCCGACCGGATTGCAGTAAACGCGCTCTGCCGTATTTGCAACGTAGTAAGCCCCCTGTGAAATGACATCGCCATAAGCAAACACAAATTTTTTGCTTTTTCTGAATTCCAGAATCGCATCGCGCAATTCATCAGAAGTAGCGAGGTCATTGGCGTTGGAGGCACAGCGTATATAGATGCCTTTTACGGCACTGTCTGATTTCGCATGGTGGATCATTCTTACCAGGTCGTAGAGTCCGGGAAGGTCACTTTGGGTTTCGGGTTGAAAATCTGCCAGCGGGTTCTCGACAGACTGCTCCATGATCGGTTGCGAAAGATCAAGGTAAAGAACCGCCTTTGCTCCGGTTTCGGGTCTATCCGAACTCGTGATAGCGCCCACCCATCCGACGATCACGAGTATTGCGAGAAAAGAAAAAACTATCAGTGCCAGTAAAGAAGCAAAGAAAACCTTTATGAATTGTACCATAGATGCTGCAAGTTTTTCTGCAAGCAGTCAAAATTAAAGATATTTGAAGCCTGCATTTTTCTGAATATATGAATAAAGTGTATTTACTGATAGGCGGCAATGTAGGCAATCGCGCGCAAAATTTGCGTACAGCCGCTGATTTGATCAGCGAAAACTGCGGCGAAATCCGGCAAACGTCGTCCGTTTATGAAACCGAAGCATGGGGAAAAACGGATCAGCCTAATTTCCTCAACCAGGTACTGATGCTGGAGACTGAATTGAGCGCGGACCAGCTGATGAGCGCGCTTCTCAAACTGGAAGAGCAGATGGGAAGAATGCGTATGGAGAAATTCGGACCCCGGATAATAGATATGGACATCCTCCTTTTCAATGACGATGTCATCAACAGCAGTCATGTAACGGTGCCGCATCCTGGAATAAAGGACCGGCGTTTCGCATTGATGCCGCTGGCCGAGCTCGCACCCGGCTACATGCATCCCGTCTGGCACAAAACAATAGCCCAATTACTGGATGAATGCGAGGACAAACTGCAGGTTTACTATTTTTGTCCGGAATGAATTATCACTTCATCACCATCGAAGGAAATATCGGCGCAGGTAAAACCACACTGGCGCACCTGCTAGCAAAGCATTTCAACGCAAGGCTGGTACTGGAAGAATTTGCCGACAACCCTTTTCTGCCAAAGTTTTACGAGAACCCCGGACAGTTCGCCTTTCCGCTGGAACTGTTTTTCATGGCTGAAAGGTTCAAACAACTGAAAGACCTCATTCATACAAAAGACCTTTTTCAGTCACTTACAATTTCTGATTACCTGTTTAACAAATGCCTTCTTTTTGCAAAAGTCAATCTGCCTGATGAAGAATTCAGATTGTATCAGCGATTGTTCGACATCATCAATCAGCAGATCACGCAACCTGATATGCTGATATACCTGCATACACCGGTGAAAAAATTGCAGCAGAACATTAAAAAAAGAAACAGAAGTTACGAGCAGGCAATACCCGATGAGTATCTCTTCAATATCCAGGAAACCTATACCCAGTATATCCGCCAGCACAATATCAAAACTATTTTCATCGATGCCTCCAATGCTGATTTTACCGGCAATGAAAAACATTTGCAGGTGGTGATTGACGCGCTGGATAAAGATGTGGACAACGGACAGCATTATTTTACATTACCATAGAAAGGAATAATGACCCAAACGGAACAGCTCAAAAACGATCCATTTGCATCACTGCGTTTTCCGGAGTTCAGAAATTATGTCATTTCCAGGTTCTTCTTCATTTTCACATTGAATATGCAGGCCACGCTTGTCAGCTGGGAAGTGTATAATATCACCCGTGATCCGTTTACCATCGGCCTGATGGGTCTGGTGGAATTTGTGCCGGCTTTTTTTATGGCTTTTTATTCGGGGCATCATATAGACAGAAGCGATAAGAGGAATGTATTGAGAGCGAGCATTGGAGGCAATCTTGTCTGCACCGCGCTTCTTTGCCTGGCAACTTCTGCGCTTTTTATCGGCGGTTTCGGTAAAATGTCTACCCTGTATACGATCGGTTTTGTAGTGTTTTGTACGGGTATATTGAGGTCATTCAGCGGACCGTCCTCTTTCGCACTCGTAACCCAGCTTGTGCCCAAAAACCTCACGGCCAATGCTGCTTCCTGGCATACCGGGGTATGGCAGGTGGGTGCAGTTGCCGGACCGGCTGCGGGCGGAATCATGTATGGGGCATTCGGCATTACATACACTTTCTTAATCATGCTGCTATTTATGTCCATCGCATTCTTCGGAATATTTTTCATCAGCAAGAAACCAATTCTTGCGCCACCTAAACGGGAAGCATTTGTAGAGAGCGTAAAACAGGGATTTCGTTTTGTATGGAAGTCGAAAGAGGTGCTTGGCGCGCTCTCACTTGACCTTTTCGCCGTCCTTTTTGGTGGGGCGGTGGCCTTGCTGCCCGTTTACGCCGATACCATTTTGCATGTGGATGCGAACGGTCTGGGTATGCTCCGTTCAGCACCCGCGCTTGGCGCCGTCATCACTATGGTTATCATCACCTTTAAACCACTTAAAAAAAACCAGGGAAAAATAATGCTGGGCTGCGTCGCCGGATTCGGCGTATGTATCATTGTATTTGGCATCTCCGAGGTATTCTGGTTATCGGCACTGGCGCTGATGGTGTCCGGATTACTGGATGGCTTCAGTGTGATCGTCCGATCCACTATTCTTCAGCTCAAAACACCCGATGAGATGCGTGGCAGAGTAGCGGCGTTAAACGGCATCTTCATTTTGAGCAGCAACGAGCTCGGTGCCTTTGAAAGCGGCACCACCGCCAAACTGATGGGGCCGGTTGCAGCCGTAGTGTTTGGAGGCACCATGACCTTAATTGTCGTAGCTTACATGTGGGCAAAGGCACCCACACTCAGAAAGCTCGAATATTAATTCCAACCTACAAAAAGGTGAAGGCCTTGAATGCAAAGAGATGAATCCTGAAAAAATACTACAAAACTGGAATAAGAAGTCAGCGGAACACCAGAAGGAATACAAGCATATGCTGATCAAGGGCGATCGCAAAAAGATGCTCAGACAGTTGCCCACGCTGCACGATGAGGCTTTTGAAAACATCAATTGCCTTGAATGCGCAAATTGCTGCCGCAATTTTTCGCCGCGTTTTAAAACCCCGGATATAAAGCGGATTTCTAAAGTGCTGCAAATGAAAGAAGGGGCTTTTATCGAAAAATACCTGCGGCTCGACTCAGACGGAGATTATGTCACAAAATCGAGCCCCTGCCCTTTCCTGGGAGAAGACAATATGTGCGGTATCTATGATTCAAGACCCTCGGACTGTCACCGGTTTCCTTATACTGATGAAGATGTGCTGATTGACCGGCCGCTCATCACTTTAAAGAATTCTACTTTCTGTCCCATTGTGTATTTTGTATTGGAAAGGCTTCGCATTTCCAAGTAGAACTGTTTATTTTTACCTGCCATGAACTCAGTGCAAGAACAACTGCTGCTGCTTATAACTACACCTGTGTACTTTATTGTCATAGGGCTGGAGATATTGCTGAGCAACTATCACAAGTCGGGGCACTACACTTTAAAAGATACGGCTACCAACATTTACCTGATGGCGGTGAATTCAACCATTGAATTGCTGTTTCGTGGGATATACATCACCGTTATACTGACCTTTTGTTATGAGAATCGTTTTTTTGATCTCCGGACAGGATGGATTTACTGGATAATGCTGGTGGTGCTCGAGGATTTCATGTATTACTGGCTTCACCGCGTGGATCATTATTGCCGGTTTTTCTGGGCCACGCATGTTACCCATCATTCGTCCGAAAAGTTTAATCTCACAGTAGGTTTCCGCTCTTCGGTGATGGAGCCATTCTACCGATTTGTATATTTTACGCCGATTGCTTTCTGCGGATTTCATCCGCTGGACATCGCTTTTATTTATTCAGCCACACAGATCTGGGGAATTCTCGTGCATACCGAAAGAGTAAAAAACATGGGGTGGCTGGAGTATATTTTTGTGACTCCTTCACACCACAGGGTGCATCATGCTTCAAATCCAAAATATCTTGATAAGAATATGGGTATGTTGCTGATCTTCTGGGACAAGCTTTTTGGCACTTTTCAGAAAGAGTTGCCGGAAAGTGAGTATGCGCCTATTCGTTACGGGCTGACAACTCCGCTCGATAAAACTACGCCTGTCAATCTTATTTTTCATGAATGGAGCAGCGTATGGAGGGATATCAGGCGTGATGATCTCACCTGGAAACAAAAAATGGGTTATCTGTTCGGTCCTCCCGGATGGAGTCATGACGGCAGCAGGCTGACCAGCGAGGAGCTGCGGGAAATTGAAGCTGCTGGTCAGCGCGGAGAATAGTTTCTGTAATAAACAGCATACACGGCGAAGATCAGCATGTAGATGATGACGTGAACAAGCGCCGATGCGATCAGAGATTTCACCCAGCCCCACACTTTATTTTCACGAGCAAAAACAGTGGTTGTCCATGCAAGGTAAAATGCCCACACTATAAGATTTGCATATGTCAGCGGTATATGGTTGTGGGGGAAAATGATATGGAGCGGAACGACAATCAAGGCAAAGAAAACCGTTCGCTCCCCGGTGGCATAAGCGGCCATGACCAGAAACTCAGCGAAATTTTTTCTCGATTTCCTGAAAAGCAACCAGCTGAAGAAAGCAATGATGGGGGTATTCAGGAAAATCAGCAGGTTATAATGTTTATCCAGAAAAACAGATACTGGATCTTTCCTGGTGGACCCCGTCACGAGATTGAACGAGGACGCAAGTATGGTCGCGATGGCTGTCACGAGAATCAAAAAACTGAATGGATTGAAGTATTTTTTGCGTGCCCCCTCGACATATTCCCTCGCCACCGTTCCGGGATTTATCGCCAGCGCTTTTATCAGGTGAAACATACCTTTATCGGTATGCGTAAACGCATGAAGCACATCATGACCAATATGTCCCATGGTGAGACGGTGGGTGTCTGTTTTCTGTCCGCAATCGGAGCAAAAGCGCTGTGCAGGGAGGATGGGGGAAAAACAGTTGAGACATTCCACAGAATTCATGTTCAGACAGCGTTTTGGTTCATTCTAAGATATAGGATTTACCTTAATCTTTTATCCATTAACTTTGCCCCACTTTTTTAGTCAGGTTGGAAAATATTATAAAAAATCAGCCATAAGTATCCCGGATATGAATCTATTTGAACAGCAATCGAACGAATTTTTACCTCGTCACATCGGCAGCATAGGCTCTGAAAATCAAATGCTCCGCACCATCGGCAGTAGCTCTCTCAACGTGCTGATCGACAAGACCGTACCTCGAGCCATCCGAATAAAAGAAACACTCCGCCTGCCTGAGGCCATAAGTGAATCTGCGCTGCTTGCCGAGCTGAAGCTTATCTCGCAAAAGAATAAATTATTTAAAAATTATATTGGTCAGGGCTACTACGACAACCTGACTCCTTCCGTGATTCTCAGGAATATTTTCGAAAACCCAGGCTGGTATACCCAGTACACTCCTTACCAGGCAGAGATCAGTCAGGGACGTCTGGAAAGCCTGCTGAATTTTCAGACAATGGTCAGCGACCTGACAGCGCTGCCCCTGGCAAATGCTTCATTGCTGGACGAAGCAACTTCGGCTGCGGAAGCAATGAACATGCTTTTCCACCATGTCAACCGGACAGAAAAAATTGCACAACCGAAGTTTTTTGTAGACAACGAAATTTTCCCTCAGACAAAAGATGTACTCGTCACCCGTGCCACTCCCATAGGCATTGAACTGGTGTTCGGCAATTACAAAGAAGTAAATATTGATGAAACATTTTTTGGGGCAATTGTTCAATACCCGAACAATAAAGGTTCAATCGAAGACTATCGTCAATTTATAAATCAGCTGCATGCAGTAGGTGGTTTCGTTGCAATGGCAACAGATCTGCTTGCGCTGACCCTGCTTACACCTCCAGGCGAACTGGGTGCGGATGTAGCAATTGGCAGCGCACAGCGTTTTGGCGTGCCATTGGGATTTGGCGGCCCGCACGCTGCTTTCTTCGCGGCAAAAGACGATTTCAAAAGAGCTATTCCCGGCAGAATCATTGGCGTCAGCATAGATGCCCAGGGCAACCGTGCCCTCCGCATGGCATTGCAAACAAGAGAGCAGCATATCAAGCGCGAAAAAGCGACTTCCAATATCTGCACCGCGCAGGCATTGCTTGCCAACATGGCTGCCATGTACGCAGTCTACCACGGGCCAAAAGGACTTACCGATATCGCAAAAAGAGTGGCACTGCTTGCACAGACCGCAGCTGACGCCATTGAAGAGCGCGGCTTCGAGTTGCTGTCGCATAATTTCTTCGACACGATCACTGTTATCGCTGACAACGTAAAGGCCATCAGAGAAAAGGCCGTCAGACAGCAAATCAACCTGCGCTTCATAGATGACAAACACATTGCAATCTCAATCGACGAAACAACCACGGTACAGGATCTTTTTGACCTCATCAATTGTTTTGAAAACGATACTGACCCTGTTTCGTTTTCGATCTCGGAGGATGAAAGTCTGCACTATATTCCCGCAATCCTTACCAGGAAATCTTCTTTTCTTCTTCACCCTGTTTTCAACAGTCATCACAGCGAAAGCCAGATGATGAGGTATATCAAACAGCTGGAGAACAAAGACCTTTCTCTCAACACATCCATGATCTCTCTCGGCAGCTGCACCATGAAACTGAATGCTGCCACGGAAATGATGCCGCTCAGCTGGGCTCACTGGAGCCGCATGCATCCGTTCGCACCTTTTGATCAATCGGCAGGATATCGTCAGATCGTTCAGGAACTTTCAGATTATCTGAACGTGATCACCGGGTTTGATGCCTGCAGCCTTCAGCCAAACAGCGGAGCGCAGGGAGAGTACGCAGGGCTGCTTGCTATCAGAAACTACCTGATTGCAACGGGACAGTCGCACAGAGACATCGTGCTCATACCGATCTCTGCGCATGGTACCAATCCGGCCAGCGCAGTAATGGCAGGTATGAAAGTAGTCGTGGTAAAAGCACTGGAAAACGGCTATATAGACGTTGACGATTTCAGAAAAAAAGCAGAACAATATTCAGACAGGCTCGCCGCAACAATGATAACTTATCCAAGTACCTACGGTGTGTTTGAAGAAACTGTCCGTGAGATCTGCGACATTGTTCACCAGCATGGTGGCCAGGTCTATATGGATGGCGCAAATATGAATGCGCAGGTTGGACTCACCTCTCCCGGCATGATCGGAGCAGATGTTTGCCACCTCAACCTTCACAAGACATTCTCCATTCCACATGGTGGCGGTGGCCCGGGCATGGGACCAATCTGTGTCAAAAAACATCTCGAAGCCTTTCTGCCAGGTCATAATACGGATTCATCAGCACCCCCTGCGAATGCAGTATCCGCTGCGCCATATGGCAGTGCGTCTATCCTGCTCATCAGTTACGCATACATCAGAATGCTGGGCAGAGAGGGCGTGAAAATGGCAACCGAATATGCGATCCTGAATGCGAACTATATGAAGGCGCGTCTTGGTCAGGATTATCCAATTCTCTACAGCGGAAAAAACGGAACCTGCGCGCATGAATTCATCGTGGATCTCCGTCCGTTTAAAACGAGTGCTGGTATTGAAGCCGAAGACATCGCGAAAAGATTGATTGATTACGGTTTCCACGCTCCAACCATGAGCTTTCCGGTGCCTGGCACGATAATGATCGAGCCAACTGAAAGTGAAGACAAGGCTGAGCTCGACCGTTTCTGCGACGCCCTGCTGAGCATACGCGAAGAAATCCGCGATATAGAAAGCGGCAAGGCAGATAAAAACGACAACCCATTAAAAAATGCTCCCCATACACAAGCTGTTATCACCAGCGATACCTGGGATAAACCATATGCCCGTTCTGTAGCCGCATTTCCACTCGATTACGTCAAACTCAACAAGTTCTGGCCTTCTGTAGCAAGGGTTAACAACACACATGGCGACAGAAACCTGATCTGTACCTGCGAACCCATTGAAAGCTACCAGGAAGAGCTGAGTTAAAGAGGTGGGGTCATTTATCTACGCTTGCCGTGGTTTTACCGGGGCATGTCTTTTTTAGGATAAAAGGAAACTTAAAATACTTTTATCATGAAAAAAGAACTGCTCACAAACGCAGATATCTCCGATTCTCCCCGCGACAAAGCAAGAATGCAAAGCGAAGAGGTAACGATTGATATGCCTGAGGTAAAAGATATTCCCGGTCAGGAAAACATCCGTGTGCCAAAAATCAAGGAAATGGCAGATACCACGATCTCTTCTTCAGACGAAGAAGGTGAGGGCATTCTGGATGATTTAAACAAAGAAGAAGCTACGGAGGAACTGGATAATGAATCAAATGTGAGCCCCGAAGAAGCTAAACTACTGCAGAAAAGCAGTGAATACGGTTCAGCTGAAGAAGCCGAATACCTCGATAGCCTTGCGCTCGACAGTACAGACGATGAAGGAGAACTGCTGAACGAAAAAGGGTTCGGCACCGATAAAAGCGGAAGTGATCTGGACGTTCCCGGAGCTGAGCTGGACGATGACGATGAAGAAATCGGTGAAGAAGACGAAGAAAACAATCAGTTTAGCCGAAGCGACGAAGAGCTCGGATAAAGAATAAATGATGATTTCCGGAGAACAAATTGCAACCCGACTGCTTGTAGCTCTATTACTGGGAGCACTCATAGGTGCGGAAAGAGAATACCGTGACAAGTCGGCCGGATTTCGCACCATCACACTGATATCACTTGGGTCAGGTCTTTTCACCCTCGTTTCAATCTTACTCAATAATGGCACTACGGACAGGATAGCATCCAATATTGTTACAGGTATTGGTTTCCTGGGAGCGGGTGTGATATTCAAAAGCGAGAAAGGTGTAAACGGTCTCACCACCGCAGCTACCATTTTTGCTACCTCGGCCGTTGGAATGGCCGCCGGCTGCGGGTTCTATATGCTCGCTGTCCTTGCTGCAGTTATTATCCTTACCATACTCAGTGCATTTTTCCTGATAGAAAAATGGTTAGACGTCATCAATAAAGAAAGAGAGTACAAGATCAGTGCACTCTATGAAGCAGGCAATTTCGAAAGATTTGAAGCGATGATGAAGGAACATCATCTGCATTTCACCCCATTGAAAAGAATGAGAAAGGATGAAAAAGTCATCCTGCTTTGGAAGGTGAAGGGAACTAAAAAACACCTTAAAGCCTTTATTGAGAAAATATTGGGCGACAAAACAGTTTCGGAATTTGAATTTTAAAATTGCATAGATGGATTACCTGCAAAAATTT
>JACMLD010000274.1 GCA_014379785.1 Chitinophagaceae bacterium | reverse complement strand
TCTACGGGTATCAGTGTTTATGCACCTTCTATTATTCTTTCGTCGTTATTCGGCTGGAATATTTATTGGACCAATATTTTTATGGGCGGGCTCCTGATAATTTACACGGTAAGTGGAGGTGCAAAGGCAGTGGCATATACCCAGCAGTTGCAACTGGTGATCATCTTTGCAGGAATGTTTATTGCCGCTTATATGGTTGTCCATCTCCTGCCGGAAGGTGTTGGTTTTATAGATGCTTTGAAAGTGAGTGGTAAACTGGGCAAGCTGAACGTAATCACAAGCGGACAGAATGAAAATGGATTTGACTGGACAGATCGTTACAATATATGGAGCGGTATCATTGGCGGCTTTTTTCTGGCACTGAGTTATTTTGGCACGGACCAGAGTCAGGTTGGCCGTTATCTTACAGCGAAAAGCATCAGGGAAAGCAGGCTGGGTTTGCTTATGAACGGGATGGTAAAAGTTCCGATGCAGTTTGCCATTTTATTGATCGGTACACTGGTGTTTGCATTCTATCAGTTTAACAAGGCACCCATTTTTTTTAACCAGGTGCAGGTAGAAAAAGTGGCTTCTTCCCCTTCGGCTGAAAAACTGCGCACCATGCAGTCGCGCTATGATTCTTTGTCTGTCGAGAAACAGGCGATCGTGGGACAATGGGTTGACATTTACAAGAATGGCGGCGAACTGAAAAATGCTGAAGACGCCCTGAAGGCAGTTAACAAAGAGACGGAAGCAATCAGAAGCGATTTCAAAGATATTCTGGCAAAAGAAAAAATCGGGGGTGATCGAAACGATACCAACTATATTTTTCTCCGTTTTGTGGTGGACCATCTGCCCGAAGGTTTGGTGGGATTGCTGATTGCAGTCATATTTCTGGCGGCCTGGGGGAGTATTGCAGCTGCTTTGAATACACTCGCGTCCTGCACGGTGGTTGACTTTCACAAAAAGTTCATTGTAAAAAATTGCACAGAAGGGGAGGACTACACCGCTTCTAAGTGGTACACGTTTGGATGGGGCGTATTCTCGATTGTGGTGGCCATGTTTGCGACCAATATCGGCAGCCTGATTGAGGCGGTGAATGTGCTGGGTTCGCTTTTTTACGGAGTGATACTTGGCGTCTTTCTCGTAGCGTTTTATCTGAAGAGGGTGAAAGGAAGCGCTGTTTTTATCAGTGCGATCGTAATAGAGATTATGGTGGTCATTTTATTCGCCCTCTCAAATATTGGTTTCCTCTGGTTAAATCTTGTGGGTGCACTCGGTGTAGTGCTGTTAAGTCTGATACTCCAGGGGATCCTTCCCAGGAAAAATTTCGAAGCCTGAAAATAAAACTGCCCGCTAAACGCCTTAGGCGAAGCGGGCAGTGGATAATTTCTGAGTGTTTATTTGAGCGTTGCTATCAGCTTTTCGTTCAATGCTACATAGTCATCGTTCTTTGCTTCTTTTGCCAGGTCCATTGACTTCTGGGCAACAGCCTTTGCATCGGCTTTTTTACCAAGTTTGGCCAGGGCATTTGCTTTCTGATGATAAACCCAGAATGCTTTAGGGTCCTGCTCAATGGCTTTGTCAAACCAGGTTACTGCCTGATTCAGGTCTTTCCCGTTGTTGAGATAATAAAGCGCAGCAGTAAAATACGGACGGTTGTCCTTATTCATTGCGTTGTTTATCTGGGCCATTACATTGGCCTCAACATCCGTTTTGATGGGAAGTGAAACAGATGTATTCTCCCACATGATATTAAGATCTGCAGAATTTGCCTGGATATTTGCAAACTGCATGGTGAAGGTTTCCACCTTATCGTTCAGCATTTTGGGTTTTGCTTCGACGCGTACCGCATCACTTTCGGCTTTGTAAGAAGCAGGGGATGTTACATTCAATTGTTTGCTGATGATGATTGTCCAGTTATTCTGATCGGGAATGGTCAGCAAACCATATTTTCCCGGTGCCAGTTTCTTCCCACCGATTGTAACGCTGTCGGTGAAACTGAGGACAGTAGCCTGGTTGGCACCAGTGCGCCATACTTTTCCAAAAGGAACCAGGTCGCCAAATACTTTCCGATCCTTAATATTTGGTCTTGAGTAGGAGAGTTCAACAAATCCCAGTCCTAATTCCTGTTTAACCGTTTGACCGGTACTGGGAGCAGGCATACGCACCTGTTGTGCAGAAGCATAGGAAATAGCCGCAAAAGAGCAGGCAGCAAGCAAAATCTTTTTCATTGGTGATTTTTTAGACCGCAAAAATAGGCTAATAAGTTCACTAGAATTTTACAATCACGGTGGCATCGGCTTTTCTCCCTTTCAGAAGCTGCCATGGCGGTCCGTATTTTATCAGCCTGATGGCCTCGTCATCTGCTGCGGGGTGGAGTTTTTTGATGGCGCGGAAATTACGCATCACGCCTTTATTATCAACCTGGAATGCAACTACCACGTCTCCGTGAATATTCGCTCCGCCCGCCAGAATAATTTTGGCAGAATCCAGGTACCTGTTGTAATCGTTCCAGCCAATGACGGGTTCTGCCTGCTGCACCGCTACCGTTATTTCTTTTTTTGCTCTTCTTGCAGTGCTATTGCCTATTACTACTTCATTGAGTGTAGTTTGAGCAGGTGTCAGTGTGATGTCAGTAATGCCAGCGTTTTTCTTATTCAATGTGAGTTCTTTCGAAACAAATCCAATCGATGAAACCTGAACCCTGATAACACTGTCAGGTGTAGATATTGCAAAATATCCGTTATGATCGGTTACGGTAGTCTGATCTTTTGCAGACACTGTTACATTTTGTATTGGCTTACTTGTAATGCCGTACACCCTGCCATATAATATCGCAGGCAGAGCGAACTTACCCGTATCATTTTGTTTTTTCAGGTAGTCAGCAGTTTTGTCGTAAACAGGTTCTGCAGAAAATGTGTCGACAGATCTTGAAAGAGCAGGCGCTGACTGCTTAGCCAGTGGTTCCGCGTTATAAACCTTTTTTTCCTCCGGGCTTGCCATCAAAGGTGTAGTTGGCGGACTGACTTTTTTATTGGCTGATACTGATTCCTCCTCACGTGGCCCGATGATCTCTGGCACAGTACTTTTCTTTTCCTCAGAATCTGAAAAGGTAGCAGTCGATTCGGACGCTTTCGCTGTTTCGGCAGTTATGTAGGCTGTATCGGTCTGTGTATTGTCTGCAGCTGACATCTGTTTGGAAAGACCAAGATCTTTTAAGTAAGTCATCCAGATAAGACCCGCTCCTGCCAGAACAAAAATTGCGGCGGCTATTTTCAGCCATAGCCAGCTTGGAGCTGCAGGAGATTTCGTTTCATGCAATCTTCTATGCAAATGTGACTTGAGAACCTCAATATTCTGAATATGATCGGAGGGAACAGATTTATACCCTTCCATTGCATCAGCAAGAAAAGGGTCATTGAGTGCGGCCCTTTCCATGCGGTTCATTTCCGCAGGACTAAGCCTTCCAGCCCAATAATCTTCAATATCGGCTGCGGTATAGATAATATGGTTATGATCACTCATTGTTGGTGCCCATTTTTATTTCTGTCAAAGCTTTGCTTTCCATGCAAATTTTGAGATTCCGTTTACCATTCTGGATCAGGCTCCTTACTTTGTTCCACTCCAGACCAGTCACTTCAGCCACTTCATTGTAACTTTTTTGTTGAAGAAAAAAGAGTTCCACCGCTATCTTTTGTTCCGGAACCAGGCTTCCAAGACAGCATTCCAGCTTTCTTAACTCAGCTTCTTTTTGAAGTTCACCATTCAGATGCAATTCTTCTCCATTTTGCACATGAGATTCCTGTATTTCCAGGGTTCTTACATTCTTTTTGCTTCTCAGGTGCATGAGGCAGTGATTTCTGGCCACCGTGTGCAGCCAGCTTTTGAAGTTCTCTATTTCGTGTTTTCTGAGCTTTGTCACCAATTCTTCAAAGATGTGCATTACGGCATCTTTTGCCAGCTCGCTGTCCTGCAGATATTTGAGGCAAACGCCATAAACCATATCCATATACCGGCCATAAAGCTGGCCCGCAATCTGGATATCGCCATATCGCTGATAGCTGAGCAGCAGTTCTTTGTCGCTCTCTCCGGATGGTATGGATTTAAGAAAATTCAATGACTAAAGTTAGCTATTTAAAGGCAGGATGAAAACGAGTCAGCGTATCCCGTAGGAATTCTCTGTCCAGATGCGTGTAGATTTCCGTAGTGGTAATGCTTTCATGACCCAGCATCTCCTGTACAGCCCGCAAATCGGCTCCACCTTCCACCAGGTGGGTGGCAAACGAATGGCGCAGACTATGGGGCGAGATGTTTTTTTTGATACCGGCTTTTGATACGAGTTCTTTTAAAATAAGAAAGATCATTACCCTCGACAGTTTCGCGCCCCGCTTGTTGAGAAAAAGAATGTCTTCATTGCCGGATTTGATCGAAATATGATTTCTTGAGTGGCTGCGATAGATGCCGATTTGTTTAACCGCTGCCGAGCCAATTGGCACCAGCCTCTCCTTGTCACCCTTACCCGTTACCCGTACAAAGCCGACATCCAGATAAAGATTTGAAATTTTGAGATTTACAAGTTCGCTGACGCGCAACCCGCAGCTGTACATTGTTTCAATGATCGCCTTGTTTCTTTCGCCTTCGGGTTTGCTGAGATCTATCTGACTGATCACCTGTTCAATTTCTTCATAGGAAAGTACATCGGGCAAGGCCCGTTTCAGTTTGGGTGCTTCCAGCAACGCGGTGGGATCAGCGGTCACAATTTTTTCTATAACACAGTATTTATAGAAACTTTTTAGTCCCGATATTATACGCGCCTGTGATGTCGCGGTCATGCCGATCCCGGCAATCCATTTCACAAACTGCTGAAGGTCTTTGAGTAGAAGCTGATCCGGGTGAGCAATTTTATTTTCAGCCTGCAGGTATTGCGTGAGTTTTTCCACATCACGCATATATGCGTCAACCGAATGATCGCTCAGCGATTTTTCGAGTTGAAGCCAGGCCTTAAACCCTTTTTTATATGGTCCCCACACAGCGGTATAGTTTGTTGCTAAATTCTGAATTTTTTAAATGCTTTTCTGCATATTTTGTGCTATCAATAACCCAACATGCAGCCTGTTAATTTACGTGCTTTCAGACAAAAGATACGACACCAGAGAAGACGGTTTCGGATGTTCCTTTCAAAACTGGATAAAAATCCTCCTGCGGATATCGATACGCTGAAGATGGTTGCCGACAAGCAGGCCTGGGCAGAAATCGATTGCCTAACCTGTGCCAATTGTTGTAAAACAATGTCGCCCACGTACACTCCACAGGACATCAAGAGAATTTCGCTGCATCTCAACATGACGGCAAATGAGTTTAAAAAGAAGTGGTTGTACAAGGATAAAAAAGATGGGGACTGGATGAATGTCAATCAGCCCTGTCAGTTTCTGAACCTGGAAGACAACAAATGTTCAATTTATGAGGTGCGTCCAGCAGATTGCTCGGGTTTTCCGCATCATGGCAAAAAGAAGATTACTGACTATATGCACGTTTACAAGCAGAATGTGGAACTTTGCCCGGCCACTTTTAAGTGGGTGGAGAAAATGATGACCCTGGTGCAGCAGGGGAGATAAAATATGTCGTATGTGAAGAGTGGGCTGTCTTCTGTGACTCCGGCAAATGTGAAAGGCGGGTTAATTTTACCCAAGCCTTTCATTTATGCAGGACCTTTCATACACAATCGCCGGTAACTACTTTTATCATACCAGCCTGAGCCGTGAGCAGCGTATCAGTGGCATGCGTTGGGATCGTCCAACCAGCCGCGGCAGGGTAGTGAGTGGAAGTCTGTCTCAGTCAGCCAGTTATTCTATCACGGAAGTAAATACTTCACAGGATTTTTCTGCTAAATACCTGGGTGGCGACAAACTTGGTTACCTGGTGATAGTTGAACAGCTGGATGGGAGTGATTTTATCCAGTTCAAAACCGAAAATGAGTTTTCGACCGATTTTGCACCCAGGCCGTTCGAGATATACGTAATCCCCGCTACTGAGAAGCTGACCGTAAAATACGCGCCGAACTCAAGAGTGAAACGTCTTGAAATTTTTATGGATACCCGCGAGATGGAGGAGCTTTGCCTTTTTGGACTGATTGAACAGATAAAGGGCAGAAACGGACTTCGTTTCAGCAATGATCTCAGTTCATCGGGTTATGAGCAGCTGTCAGAGATGGGTACGAATTTTTTTAGAAATGCTTTTCAGTCGACCGACAAACAAAGAAAAAGCAGCATCTCGGAGATGCTGCAGATGTTCAATAATTTTTCTCTTGCTTAGTGTGATTTTTCAAAAAACCAATTGCTTATTTTAAAACCCGGCAAAAGCCGGGTTTTTGTTTATTTGAGAATTTTGCTTAAAAATCCACCCATTCCTGATAGTCCGCGTCCGCCGGTAATGCCGCCGAGTAAAGAGCCCAGCAAGCCGCCTCCGGTCCATCCGCCAGCAGCGTCGCGCGCTCCACCGCGTTCGCGAGCTCGCGGATGTTCCCCGGCCACCGGTACGCCATGATCCGCCGCATCGACCGCTCACTGATCGGCAGGATCG
>JACMLD010000273.1 GCA_014379785.1 Chitinophagaceae bacterium | reverse complement strand
CGCAGCTACCATTTTTGCTACCTCAGGCCGTTGGAATGGCCGCCGGCTGCGGGTTCTACATGCTCGCTGTCCTTGCTGCAGTCATTATCCTTACTATACTCAGTGCATTTTTCCTGATAGAAAATGGTTAGACGTCATCAATAAAGAAAGAGAGTACCAGATCAGTGCACTCTATGAAGCAGGCATTTTCGAAAGATTTGAAGCGATGATGAAGGAACATCATCTGCATTTCACCCCAATGAAAAGAATGAGAAAGGATGAAAAATTCATCCTGCTCTGGAAGGTGAAGGGAACTAAAAAACACCACGAAGCCTTTATTGAGAAAATATTGGGCGACAAAACAGTTTCGGAATTTGAATTTTAAAATTGCATAGATGGATTACCTGCAAAAATTTTACGACAGGGCATTCGGATGGCTACTGACTTTCGGACCAAGAATACTGATCGGCATCATAATTCTTATCGTCGGACAATGGCTCATAAGATTTATCAACCGCCTGGTAAAAAATTATCTCAAGCGTCGGGAATTTGATCCTTCGCTGGAAACGTTTATTCAGAATCTGGTTGCAATCCTGATGCAGGTACTGCTGATACTGATGCTGATGCAGATTTTGGGTATACAGATGACAATCTTTGCCGCAGTAATCGCCGCCTTTGGTGTTGCAGCAGGTCTGGCCTTATCCGGTACACTTCAAAATTTTGCAAGTGGTATTTTGATCCTGATGCTCAAACCTTATCGTGTTGGAGACAACTTAATTACGCAGGGTAAAGAAGGTACGGTAACCAGCATACAGCTTTTTTATACCGTTATTCTGACTTTCGACAATACCACGGTCATCGTACCCAATGGCAAACTGTCAAACGAGATTATAGTAAACCTTAGCCGCGAGGGAAAAAGAAGACTTGATATTGAACTCAAGTTCAAATACAATATCGATTACAATGTAATGAAGGACTTATTACTAAAAAGCGTGGGCGAATTTACGAGTTGTCTGAAGGAACCTCCACCCCGGATCGGACTCACATTGCTGGATATGGACAGTTATATGATAAGTGTGAATGTCTGGATGGAGCCCCATGGTTTTGAGGACAATAGGCTTGCTTTGCAAGAAAAAATCCTCGATGACATCCGGGCCGCTGGCATCAAATTGCCCGGTATGGAATAATTAGCCTACCTTTATATATATTTTTTACCAATACAATTATAATGAGCACAAAAAACCAGGGCACTGTAAAGTTCTTTAATACAGAGAAAGGTTTCGGATTTATCAAACACGATGATTCCAACAAAGAAACTTTTGTACATGCCAGCGGATTGATTGACCAGGTCAACGAAGGAGACAAAGTAGAATTTGACCTGCAGGAAGGAAAGAAAGGCATGAATGCAGTGAACGTTAAAAAAGTCTGATAAACGACCTTTTCCTACAATTGAATTAGAGACCGCTCACGCGGTCTTTTTTTATTTGAAACTTCTTTTCATTGCATTGTTGAGCGTCTGCGCAGACCATGATCCGGGAACGATGATACGACGGATGGTGTGAAGGGGATCCTGCTCATCCCTTGCTACTGATAGCTGAAAGGCAGCCGTAAGTCCATATTCCTTCAGGTGAGGAATAGCCTGTGGATTCCAAAGTCCAAAAGGATAGGCGAAGTATTTTACTTTCATACCTGTGATCCCTTCCAACACTTTGATTGGCTTCTCTATCTGAATGGCCCAATCTTTATCGGTATATTTTTTTACGTTTTCGTGATTCCAGGTATGCGAGCCGATATCATGCCCTTCGTCTGCCAGCTGCCTGATTTGTTCTTTTGACATATACCTTGGTCTGCCAATCGAAACGGTCATTATGAAAAATGTGCCCTTAAACCCGTATTTGTCCATCTCAGGCTTCGCCAGTGTGAACTGGTCAAGGTCAGTGTCGTCATAGGTGAGCATCACGGGCTTTTCGGGTAAGCTGGCACCATGGTTCAGGTAATTATAGAGCTGGTCTGCTGTAATGGTTTTGTATCCACTGTCCGCAAGCATTTTGAGTTGCAGTTTGAAAGTTTCTTCCGGCACGATATAATCCCTTGCCATTTTTGAATCTGATGACTTCCAGTCGCGCAGCTGATGGTAACAAAGTATCGGAACCTGTTTCCTGGCGATGATTTCGGAGGCTGAAGCGCTGATTGAAGAGACAGCCGCAGGGGCATCTGTTGCCCTGGAAGTTTCAACAGTAACCGGTGATACGGGAGTGGAAATGGCTGCAGTGGCATCGGCACCGTACTGGCAACCTGTTAAGAGGAATATGAGTACAAAGAAGGAGCAAATTGCTACACTGTACCACATGAGCGTGTTGGGGCGTTTAGGAGTTATCATGGGATTGGACTTATAAAAATCCAAACGAGGGGTGTGCATGAATGTTGTGTGGGTGTTAATTATTTTCTTTGCATGAATTTATCCAGGGGCCTCAGCTTCCTTTTTAGCTTCGGTCCGGGAGTGAATCTCTTGGCTATGGTGAGCCGGTAATTGCCGGCTGATATCACGTATTTGTTTACCGAAGAAGCCGATTTTACAATAAGACTGTTACCTATCAGTGAAAGGCTGAAATTGATATTGCCGGTATTGTAACCACCTACAAGCCGGTAGATATATCCTGGATTGACACTGACCTTATCTCTTTCACCTCCCACGGTGTTCTGACGGGTAAATTCCACGCCGAGACTGCCCGTAAGAGAGGCTGTGAAGAAGAGCGATTTTTTAAACACGAAGGTATGAGCATATCCCATCCCAGGCCCTATTCTGACAAAACGTAAATTCTTAACGTCTTTCTGCGCGTAATTTTCCTGAAGATTCGTGGGTACCAGGGAGCTGTCGCCCCTTATCACACCGTAATAAACCTCCGCTCCTGCCAGGAAAGATCCTGCAGACTTTTTCTGCCATTCATTCTGCACAAAAGCCGCACGATAGGAAAACTTCTGGGGATTGAAAAGACGGTAACCCGCAATACCCATGATGTTAAGGCGAATGTCCGGCCTGATATAATAGTTGTTTGCACTGTTGCTGGCAAGGCCTTTCGGTGCGAGGTAATAACCTTTGTAGAACTGACCCATCAGGTCTATCGACCATTTGCGCCCGAATATATGCGATTGCAGGTCAATATATTTGGTTTTGCCTTTATCACGATCCGGATTTAGAAATCCAAAACCGTAGCCTAGATTGACTGTAAGGGATTGATATGTGAAACCCACACCCATATTGAGATTGGTGTTAGGCTTGTATACAAAACGAGATACCGGTGCATCGCGTTCCAGTTCGAATCTTGTGTATTTCTGAGAAAAGTAAAAACGGCCAAAAAGGCTCTTTGCGAAAGACTTATAATAGGTCGTGTCGTGGTCAGGCAACTCCTGTGCGGAACAAAACTTGCTAACCGTCAGTAAAAAAAAAACAGCGGGATAAAATTTCATGAAAATCTGTGGAGTGCTTGTAAATCTGCAATATATGCAAATTCAGGGCCGCAGACTAGAGGGGATCATTGTTGCGCTCCTTATAGTAAAAACAGAACGGGTATTCCTTTGCGATTGAATTGATATAGGCGAGGTGTTCGTCAGAAGATCTTTTTGACAACTGCTGACCTTTTACAGAAATATTGAGGTTGATTGGCTTCTTTGCGCTGTCTGTTGAAGTAAATGGCTGATGGACCCTGCTAAAGATTGATTTCTTCATTTTGTAGGTTTTACAAGTAAGGAAAATGGACAAGGATGGCAGGGGCAGTCGAAAATATGGGCAGCGCACGAAAATAATAAAAATTGGAGAATCAAGCAAAAAATAGGTTCGCTAATTTTGTGGAATGGAGCTGAAAGATTACTACAAGATTCTCGAAACCGACCCTTCCGCTTCGCAAACAGATATCTCCAGATCTTTCAGGAGGCTGGCGCACAAATATCACCCCGACAAAAATCAGGGAATGGCGCAGTCCGAAGCAATGTTTCGCGAGATTCAGGAGGCGTATCAAGTTCTACGCGATCCGTCAGCCAGGGAAGAATATAATTACAAGCGGTGGCATATCCGCAGCCTTGGAAAGCATTATAAATCCTCGGTTCTTTTACCCCATGATGTGCTGGGAGAATTGGAACGCCTCGCAAATTATTTGGCGGCAATGAATGTCTTTCACATTGACAACAACGCATTGAGCGCTCATATGCGCCAGTTGCTCAACGAGACCAATATTGCAATCGTTGCCGAGGGAGCCGACGAGGAACTGACCGGTAAAATTGTATATAAGGCTGCAGAATCAGCGTCGGTCCTCACCTACCCTTACTTTCGCGAAATTGACCTGATTCTCCGTAAGATAGCCGGCAATAGTAAGACATCGCTTGGTTTGCTGGATGATATTGTAAAATCAAAAAAAAGGAATCATTATTGGGAGAAATACAAGGTAGCAGGAGCGATCCTGCTGACCATTGTTCTTTGCCTCGTTATATACCGGATAAGCACCTAAAAAATAGGTTGTTTTACATCAACATTTGACGATCTTTGCGAAATGCATTATGTTTCTGTAGAGGGATTATCAAAGTCCTATGGCGTCAAGCCTCTTTTCAACAATATTTCATTCCATATAGAAGAAGGTGATAAGGTTTCGCTGGTGGCAAAAAATGGCACCGGAAAGTCTACCCTTCTGAGGATTCTTTCAGGGGCGGAAGTCGCCGATTCCGGTAAGGTCTGGGTTCACAAAGACGTGACGATTGCTTTGTTTGAGCAGGATCCCCAGTTTATGGAAGAGAAGTCCATACTCGATAATATCTTTCACCACAACCATCCCATCATCAATGCGATAAAGCAATACGAAGCGGCAAGTGATGCCGAAGATGCTGAAATGATTGGAGATGCAATCGTGAAGCTCGACGAACTCAATGCCTGGGACTTCGACAGCAAAGTAAAGCAGATACTGGGCAAATTAAATATTCATCATCTCAAACAAACCGCCGGCACACTTTCGGGTGGCCAGCGAAAAAGAGTAGCGCTTGCTAAAACACTTATCGACATAGGATTTGAGCACAAGCATGTGCTGCTTATCATGGATGAACCAACGAATCATCTGGATGTAGATATGGTGGAGTGGCTGGAACATTATCTGAACCAGGAAAAGGTCACTTTGCTGATGGTTACCCACGACCGTTATTTTCTGGATGCTGTTTGCAATGAAATCTGGGAGATGGACAGAGACAGTTTGTTTGTGTATAAAGGGGATTACGAAAATTTTATGGAGAAAAAAGCTGCAAGAGTCGAAAGTGACCTTGCCAGCATAGACAAGGCGAAGAACCTCTACCGCAAAGAGCTGGAGTGGATGCGCAAACAGCCTAAAGCAAGGACCACAAAGAGCAAGAGCCGACAGGATAGTTTTTATAATGTGGAGGCAAAAGCAAAGCAGACGATCGAAGATGAAAGAGTGCAGTTACAGGTAAAAATGTCAAGACTCGGTGGTAAGGTCGCAGAGCTCAAAAAGGTTTATAAAAAGTATGGCGAAAAAGTCATTCTGCAGGGTTTCGACTATACTTTCAAAAAAGGTGACCGCATTGGGGTGGTGGGAAAAAACGGGGCCGGAAAATCTACTTTCCTCAATATCCTGCAGCAGCTTGAGCAACCAGATACAGGGAAGGTAAATATCGGAGATACCGTCATTTTTGGAAATTATTCTCAGCAGGGTCTGATCATCAAGGAAGACAAACGTGTCATCGAATTTGTAAAGGACATAGCAGAACATTTTCCCCTTGCGGATGGAAGTTCAATGAGTGCTGCACAATTTCTGCAACTGTTTCTTTTCAGCCCTGATCAGCAGTATACATATATTTCAAAATTAAGCGGTGGTGAAAAAAGAAGGTTGCACCTCCTTTCCATTCTATTTAAGAATCCGAATTTTTTAATACTCGATGAGCCCACCAATGATCTGGATTTACAGACACTGGCTGTGCTTGAAAATTTCCTGACCGACTTCAGAGGATGTATCGTAATTGTATCTCACGACAGGTACTTTATGGATCGCCTGGTGGATCATCTGTTTGTCTTTCAGGGAGAAGGTGATGTGATTGATTTTCCGGGAAACTATTCTCAGTACCGGTTGGCGCTGAAGGATCAGGAAAAGCTGGATGTAGGCACAAAGATGTCGGAAGAGACAAAAAAAGAGCCTGTTGCTCCTCCACCTGCCGTAACCGTTTCTGTTTCCAAAAAACAGTTGACCTATAAAGAAAAGCGTGAGTTTGAAATACTTGAAAAAGAGATCGAAGAATTGTCGAAGGAAAAAACTTCTATAAATGAAAAACTCAGCAAAAGTGATTTACCCTTTGATGAGTTGCAGATATTGTCGAATCGCATTGGCGAGGTAACGAGCCAGCTGGACGAAAAAGAAATGCGCTGGCTTGAGTTGAGTGAGTAGGTCATGGTGGGCGCAGCCAACTCCGCGCGCCGAAGCCTGGCGAATGTGCAGGCTTTACTCGCCGCTTGTTTAGCCCGCCCGCTTCGATAGCAATTGCCCCGCGGCTGTGTTCCTGCCTATGACTTTATAGTTTTGGGATAGGGCTGGAGCAGGAACGAAGGCCGCTACGGGCAAGTTGCCATCGAAGCGGGCTTTCACACTGCGGTTCGGAGGGCTGTCATTACAAAAAGCCTGACAGCAGGCACACACCGGCAGGACAGTGACAAGCGGAGGCAGGCACTCGGATTATCGGCTGGGGGTCTATCCACCCCTTGGCTCGCCAAAGGAGTCGAAATGACGGAGTCTGCGGGTGACCTATCCAAACACTTTCTTAAGAATATCGCTCACCCTTGCAGCTGGATTGCTCCTGATCTTTTTTTCTTCGTCAGCAACATAATAGAAAATGCCGTTCAACGCTTTCTGCGTTGCATATTCCGAAAGATCCGGATTTACCTTTGTCATGGTAGTCGGTAGTTTATTATAGGTGTCGAAAACCACCTGCCAGTATTTTGTGGCATTTACCTTTTGCAGAGACGATTCAATAACAGGTTTGAATGATGTGGTAAGATCGGTTGTGGTTACTTTTCTCAAATAAGAAGTAGCTGAAGTATCAGCGCCTTTCAAAATACCGAGTGCATCTTTTACATTCATTTGTTTTACGGCGTTCACAAAAATCGGCGCGGCAGATTTTGATGCATCTTCTGCTGCCCTGTTTAGACTAAGGATTGCATCATCCACCAGTTTTCCCATGCCGAGATTGCGAAGTGTTTTCTCCACCTTCTGCGCTTCTGCCGGCCAGAGCACTTTAACTGCTGCATCTTTAAAAAAACCGTCGGCCGATGCAAGTTTATTGCTGCTGTTTTGTGCACCAACGCTCAGCGCTTCTTTCAGTCCCGCAACAATTTCTTCGTTTGACAAAGAAGTTCCGCTACCAGATTTTGCACTGCTGATGGCGCTGTTGACTTTGCCAAGCAGGCCCTTCTTTTTCTCCTGTGCAATCGAAAAAAGTGCCAGCATGAGTACGGCGGAAGTAAGCATCATTTTTTTCATAGTATATTCTTTTATCATTAACAAATCAAGCCTTTTTCTCTATCCATTCAAAACTGACTGCTTTGGGCATTTCTTCGAATCCTTCCATCACCTTTGCGGGGGGTATCGTCAGTTTTCGTTTTTCAATATCTATCCACGCACCATCTAACGTAATGATTGCCGATAGGGTATCTCCGTTTTTGTAAATATTATGCTGCATGGTCCATTTGCCAAAATCCCTGGATGCTTTCATCAGCGACACATCGATGGTTACGCTGTCCTCAAGCTTCAGTTCTTTCCTGAATAAAGCCTCCTCGCGGAAGATTATCGGACCGAAATGATGTTCGCGCATAAAGCCTGCAGTGATACCATGTCTGTTGAGATAATTGATACGGCTGTAAGCGCCCAGATCGTAGTAAACTGAATGTCTGAGATGAAAATTTGGGTCGAGGTCTGACCATCGGATTTCCACAGGCAAAGTAAAACTATTCATGGGGGCAAGATAGTCCACAACTAGCAAAGGCCATAGCGCTGACAGCAAGGCTTTTGTTAAAAAAACGGGGCTCGTCAGTCCCACTTAATTTACTAATTTTGCCCAAAATATACCTTCATGAAAAAACTCAGTTTCATCGTTATTGGCACGGGTCTGCTGGTATTTGCAGGTCAGGCGCAAACGAAAACGACAAAGCCTCCGGTGAGGAAAGGCGGAGTGACCTCGGTGGCAGCGAAAAAGCCTATCCGCACGGGCATCGATTCACTCAGTTATGCAATCGGTATGAGCCTTGCAAACTTCTATAAGCAACAGGGAATTACAAATATCAATACCGCTCTCTGCAATCAGGGAATCAGCGATGTCCTTAGGTCTGAAAAAACATTGTTAACCGAAGAACAAATGAACATGAGTATTACAAATTATCTCCAGAATCTGAAATCTGAAAAAGCAAGCGGGAACAAAAAAGCAGGAGAAACCTTTCTCGCAGAAAACAAGTCCAAGCCCGGCGTATTGACAACAGCCAGTGGTATGCAGTACCAGATAATAAAAGAAGGTACCGGAGAAAAGCCAGGACCTACCGACCAGGTAAAATGTCACTACCATGGTACGTTGTTGGACGGAACCGTCTTTGACAGCTCAGTAGATCGCGGACAGCCTGCAACATTTCCAGTAAATGGTGTTATATCAGGATGGGTAGAAGCATTGCAAATGATGCCTGTAGGCAGCAAGTGGCGCCTGTTTCTTCCATCTAATCTGGCGTATGGCGATAGTCAGGCTGGTCCGAAAATAGCACCGGGATCAACACTTATTTTTGATGTTGAATTACTTGAGATAGTGAAATAGTTGACCATTTCGACCGAAGGGAGAAACCCCGATTGTTACTCTCGAAGTATTGATCGGGGTCCCTCGCTGCGCTCGGGATGACTTATTGTTTCAGAATGGTAAATACAAATGGTTGATCCTGTCCGTAGAACTGAACCTTCATGAGGTAGGTTCCTTTACTCAGTGCTGAAACCTTTACCTT
>JACMLD010000272.1 GCA_014379785.1 Chitinophagaceae bacterium | reverse complement strand
ATCGCAAACTGGATGCAGGCAAGCTATACTCCAAAAGGCGGATTAGGTGATATAAAAAGATCCGTAACCGGAAAACTGGGTCTGTATAATAAAAATGATGCGGCACTGCCGCCAAGCTATGGTGCTTTTGCAAGCACCTACTCTCAACTGAAATATGGTGACAACAGAAAGATAGAACTATTGACAAGCGACGCCATTCAATGGAGTATCATGGCGAATGCGCCTATCGGCATTCCCGCCGATGCCATATGCACACCAAACCGGTATTATTTTACACTCCCTTCGTTAAAAGAGCATGGATATGCTGATGACCAACCGGATATCAGAAGCATAGAAAAAAATCCAAATACTAAAAAGTACCCCATCTATGTAAAAAGAAATTCAAATGGCTTATTTGAAAAAGCTCTTTTTCTTTATCCGGAAAATGAATTCCCTTTTATCAAAATTACGAAGGGAGAATACCTTGAACAGATTGCGGCAGCGATAGAAAGAAAATATGTGCTCGAGAAAGAAGAAGCAATTGCCAAATGGTATACAGATGCAACACGCGCCACGGCCCGAAAATATGCAGACGACAAATATCGTAAACGAGTGGAGGTATTGAAAAGCAACAGAGAAAAATACAAAAACGAACTAAACGATGTTGCTGAAATTTTTAGCAGTCAGCCTGATATCCTGCTTGAAAATTATCCGGATGTTTTTACCGGAAATGGAGGCGGGGGCCTGAAATTGTCTGTGTATAAAATTGATTCGGTAAAAGCGGCAAGATGTAAAACTGACAGACCGCAATGGCTGACTATTTTCTGGAATGGCGGTATCAATAACACTGTTGGCAATCATCAGCATGAATCGATCATCAACAACTTTAATTTTGAGTTCGTCTATAATTTTTGCTTTTATCCGGAAAAGGTAAAAGCAATGCCATACAAGCCTCTCAGGTCGCCTGGTTATTCTCAACCCGTAGTAGTAGCAGCCGCATCAGAAAGAAGCCGGAAAAACAGTGCCGAGGCAAACGTGTTCTTTTTCGAAGACTTCTCAACTACAGCCGTTGGACAAAAGCCCATCGGCTGGAAAGCTGAATTGGCACCCGCCGGAACAACGGCTCTGACAGTGCATCCCGAAGGTTTGGATGGAAGCTGGGTAGAACTGAAAGGCCACAAAATCAGCGCAACGGCCATGAAGAAACCTCTTCCCCAGGACTTTACACTTTCATACGATGTCGCAGTGCCTAAAAATTTTACATGGGGTGCCAAGGGTCTGACTTTGCTGCTTGCAAAAGAAACTTCACCGGGCAATGCAGAGTCATTTGTGAAATTAAAACTTCGTCCGGGTTCCGGTGGCAACGACGGAGAAGCAACACTTGAAACAAAATTTCCTTCACCACCCGGTTACGCCAATGGTACAAAATGGTACACTGCCGCTGGGTTTTCTAACAACAAAACAGCCAATCGCATAACCGTAACAATAAAGAAAACAGGAGAGAGGCTGCAGGTGTATATCGACAAAACACGGATTGCCGATTATGAAAAGGCAATACCGTCTGCTCATCTCTTTAACGCTTTGTCGTTTGATTGTAGCGGCAACTCAGCTGACACAGATAAATATTTTATCAGCACTATCAGGATTGCCAGAGAATAAATTTTGACCCGCGCCCCAAAACCATTTATGAAAAAAACACCACTTATTTTTTTAGGCCTTTTTTGTGTCGCAACTTCCTATTCGCAAAAGGCGACATATGATCTTGTGACTTATTCGGAGCCGAAGGCCTGGACAAAAACCGTGAAGGCCAGAACATACACTTCTTACTCGGTCACCGACCAGAAGACAAAGGCGTACTGCCAGATCTCGCTGATGCTGAGTACTGCAGGCAAAGGAAATATCACAGATGATTTTAGCAGTGAGTGGAGCGAGCTTGTAGCAAAACAATACGGCGTTGTGGATACGCCTGCCACCACTGTACCCGGCACATCCAACGGATGGGAAATGAAAAGCGGCATGGCAGCTTTTGCATTCAATAACGGGAAATCTGTTGCCATGCTAACAACCTATAGTGGGTATGATAAAGTTGTGAGTATTATTGCCCTTACCAACAGTGACAGCTACATTCCGGCTATTCAAAGCTTTTTGCAATCGGTGGAGCTGAAAGTACCCGCGCCCACGAAAACTCCGACAGGCAATACCATCAATCTGCCATCGGGCAAAAGTAACTTTGCTTTCACCACCACCAACTTTGATGACGGCTGGGTGAGCAATGCAAAAGATGATTGGGCCGAAGTGACAAAGGGAAACATCACAGTGCTGATTCACTATCCAAACAAGGCAGCAGACGATTATAATCCCAATCTGCTGGACGGACTGAAAAATGCCTGGGATGTATTGGTCGCTCCGAGATATAGCAGTGCATCTGGTATGCAGTTCCGACCTCTTTCAGGATGGCAACCCATCGAATACGCGGAGGCGGATATGATAGAAAAAGCTACCGGTAAAAATGTGCATGTTGTTTTCTTCAAAAAACTTTTTTCAAATGGCAGTGGCAGGTATCTGGAGTTTGTTGCACCGGACAGAACAGCTTTCGAAACGGCATTTGGTGCATATGGCGAATCTGCCATTGCACCAGTTTGGGATAAGATGGCTGCCATGGCTGGCTACAATAGATTTGCGGTGGCTGCAGCTGACCTGCAGGGTAAGTGGACAAACAACTTTAGTGGCATGACGCAGTATGTAAACGCCGTTACCGGTGCAAGTGCCGGGGCCGATACCCATGCGTCTAATGAGAACTTTGCATTTGGTGCCGGCAATACATACAACTGGGATCTCGGTGTTGCGAGTGGTTTTGTTGGCAGCATAAAATTCCAGAGTGTCAAATCAGCCGGAACATTTACAATGCTCAATAACTGGCAGATACGATTCTCTGATATGGAAGGGAAACCAAAAACATACAATGTACAATTCACCTGCATCAAGGGAGCAAGGGTGTTGTGGATAGGAGAGACGGCGTTTGGTAAAAAAATCGATTGAGGTTTTATTATTTAGACCTCAATCCTGATAAGCTTCCTGTAACGCTGTGACCACTGTTTACACTCCACCGGTTATCTGCGCTGACTGCTATGCTTGGACTTTTGGGAACCGGTAGTTTCATTGTTTCAGGTTTTGTTACATCACCGCCAGCTGAAATTTCACCAGGCGTCAGTTCAATTGTATTGTCCATTTCAATATTCGCAGCCACATCACCAGTGATCTTGTCTTTTACATACATATCCGTTATACCTTCTTTGCCCAATTCCATCGTTAAACCCAGTTCATTTTTCAATGAAATCTCTATGGGCGATTCCCCCTCCAGTCCTTCCGGCAGAAAACTGAGCTCTGTGTCAATTCCCAGTTCAAGACTTCCTTTGGTAAAACCATTGGCATCCACTTCACCATTTGCTGAGATGTT
>JACMLD010000032.1 GCA_014379785.1 Chitinophagaceae bacterium | reverse complement strand
GGATGGCAGAAAGCAAGCGCCATCATGATGCTCGCCGATAAAATATCTGCTGCCGAAGCAGAAAGAATGGGAATGATCTACAAAGTTTTTCCTGACGCCGACTTCGAATCATCGTCAAAAAAAATTGCGGAAACACTTTCTGCCATGCCCACCATGGCCCTGGCATATATCAAGGAAGCCCTGACCAATTCAGCCAGCAATGATCTTGAGGCACAGTTGTCTACTGAAGACGAACTACAACAAAAAGCCGCCGCAACAGAAGATTTCAAAGAAGGAGTAAAAGCCTTTCTCGAAAAGCGCTCACCCGTATTCACCGGAAACTAACACAATGATCTACTCATTCAAAGGATTGATACCGGTCGTGCATGAGACATCGTTCGTCCACCCGCTTGCAAGCGTGACGGGAAACGTGATCATTGGAAGAAATGTATATATCGGTCCGGGTGCCGCTGTCCGCGGCGACTGGGGGAAGATCATCATTGAGAACGGATGCAATGTGCAGGAAAACTGCACCATCCATATGTTTCCGGGTGTAACAGTCATTCTTCAGGAATCTGCTCATATCGGACATGGGGCCATCATCCACGGAGCGAATATTGGCCGCAATTGTCTGATCGGAATGAATGCCGTGATAATGGACAATGTAATCTTAGGTGATGAATGTATTGTTGGTGCACTTAGCTTTATAAAGTCGGGCGAAATATTTGAAGCGAGATCACTGATTGCGGGTACTCCAGCAAAAAAAATTAAAGAGGTGAGCAATGAAATGATAAAATGGAAAACCGCTGGCACGGCGCTCTATCAACAACTGCCAGCCGATATGCAGCAACACTGGCATGAATGCGAACCGCTCCGCGAAATAGAAAATAACCGCCCCCAACAAGAGAGCGGTTATAAGCCGTTTGAGAAGTAACACTGCGAAACGACGGCCTGTCATGCCGAGCGAAGCCGAGGCATCCCCTGCCGGTACTCGGATTAATAGCTGGGGATTCCTCCACCCACTCCGCTTCGCGGAGGGAGTCGGAATGACAGCAGTCCTCACATCTTCACCACCTTCCCGCTTCCACTCGTCTTCACATTCACAACCGGATTACCCCTGTAATACACACTGCCACTACCAGATATCTCTACATTCAACGACTGCACAGCATGCACACGTGTAGTACCCGATCCGCTCGTTCTCGAATCCACCGCACGGGTGACCACATCCTGCATATCAATGCCGCCACTCCCGCTGATTCTCGCATTGCCCTGATCAGAAGCGCCCGCAGTTACATGAATATTTCCCGAACCGCTGATATTAGACTCTACATAATTCGTAACCAGCTCCGGAATAAAAATATTTCCCGAACCGCTGATCTTAAGCTTCATAGATGGAGAAGTGACCTTTCCAATAGCACTCAGATTCCCGGAGCCACTGACAGATAACCCTGCCATCGTGGGCGCTCTGATTATAATGATCACCGGGTCATGAGATTTGATCCGTGTGCCACTCTTTATTCTTACATGCAAATCATTGTTCAGCGTCACCGTCTCAATCACATCCAGGATATTCTGCTGCGCTTTGATCTCCACCTTTACCACACTGTCCTGCTCGTAATAAAGATTGCCCGACATCCCCATCGTTATCTCATTGAACCCATTCACCGTTCTTTGCTGAGTAACAACCGGTCCCTCACCAACCACTTTTTTACAAGACACCGACCCAACTACCAGAACAACCATAATACCTGCCAATAACAAATTCACTTTTTTCATAACTAAGATTTATCTTTTTAAAATTCAACTTTATAATTCAGCACCGGAATCAAACCAGTCTGATAATTTGTAACCACTTCGCCTTTCAACTTGTCGAAAGACTGATTGTAAATATTCTGCCTGTTGGAAACATTCTGGATATCGAGCGACAATGTACTTGTCAGGTTTCTTTTATTCCACTTCATACTAACTCTCAGGTCCGTTCTGAAATATGCGGGATTCTGTAAGCTAAAAGCCTGCTCATCGTGCAATACTGTATATCCCTCCGCCTTCGATCTGGCAATATCAATCGGCGTAGTACGAAAACCACCCGAATAGACCGTTTTAATATTGACACCAAAAGTGCGCAGACCGTTTGCCGATACAAAATCTTTTCCGCCCACAACATTCACGACATAGTTCCCATTGAAACGGGTATTTCTTTCCTTTCCATCCGCTGCGGTGTATTTCGATTGATACAAGGATGTATTGACCATGTAATACATATTCTTGTCGAGATATTTTTCCAACGCCAGCTCAATACCATAATTCTTTCCTTTTCCTTTGTTCACAAAAGCCTCCGCAACATACTCACCCAGAATATTCAATGTGGAAAATGTATTTGTATCGCTGGTGCTTACCGGCACATTCTGCAGATGCTGATAATACAACTCTGTTTTCAGTCGCAGGTTTTTGCCAAGGCTGTACTGATGCGACAAAACGAAATGATGCGCTTTTGTAAATTCAAGATCGCGGTTCAGCTTCTCTATACCCCCGCCTGCATTTTGCCTTTCGGCAAAATAAATCCCCCATGGCTGCACCTGGCCATGCAGACCATATGCAAATGCGATCGACTGTTTTTTGCTGAGATCCCATTTTACAGAAGCACGCGGCTCAACCGAATAGGTATTGTTGAGCGTAAGGGTCAGGAAATGTAATCCAGTATTGAACGTGAGGTTATTTCCCTTCTTGTGCTGCCATTCCGCAAAACCCTGCACCGTTGCTGCATTGCCGCTTACATTGATTCGCTCTTCGAGTGGCGCATTTGGATTTTCTTTTGCTCTCTGATAGAAATTAAAATCAACCAGGTTCAGAATAAAACCTGTCTTCACAAGATTCCGATTATTAAATCGATGCGCAAGTGTAGAATTCGCCAGCCATTTTTTTGTCTGATAATTTTCTCTGTATGACAAAGATAGATCTTTGTTGTCCTCCAGGTAATGCTCATCACCGCCATTTTCTACATAGGAAAGTCCAACTGCCGATCTCAAACTCGTCCTGCTGCCAAAAAGATAGTTGTGTGTAATACCCGTCATTCCTGTGTTTGCACGAAAGGTATAAGGATACCGGTCCGACTGCCTCTCCCATTTGGAAGAATCATAATCAGGTTTCAGCTTTGTACTGCTCAATCCACCGAAACCAAAAAAAGTAAAGTTGCCGGCATTGTTTGTCGGGATAAAAATATTGTACGACAGATCCTGAAAATTGTTTTCACCATCGCCCACATTCACACCAATCTTATCCAGAAGCGAAAGGGTAGAGTAGCGATAATTCACCAGGTATGACCCATTGTAATGCGGCATCAGCGGACCTTCGGCAGAAACATTCAATCCGAGTAGTCCCGCCTGGAGAGAATATTCACGTTTGTTATTATTCCCCTTCCTGAGTTTTAGATCAAATACACCGCTCAGTGCATTGCCATATTCGGGAGCAAATGCCCCGGTGACAAAATCAGAATTCGATAAAAGCTGTGCACTCAAAATCGAAATACCACCGCCACTGCTGCCTGCGTTGCTGAAGTGATTCGGATTTGGAATATCCATGCCCTCCATCTTCCACAAAAGTCCCGTGGGCGAATTACCCCGGATGGCGATTTGATTGTTGCCGTCATCGGTCGAAACGACGCCTGCGAATGCCGTGGCCATGCGCAGGGGATCATTCACCGCTGCTGCATAGCGTTGTGTTTCTTCCACGGTAAATGCCCTGGCGCTTACAGCGCTCAATTCATTGAGTGGACGGTTTTTTCTGCTGTTCGCCACTACTACCACTTCTTTCTGGGTTTTGACATCAATCTCGAGTGGCAAATTTAAAATGGTCTCCTTGCCGGCTATGATGACGATGTTATCAATTGTTGCTTCCTTGTAACCAACTGAGCTGATGCGCAGTTGCTGGCTACCAACCGGAACGTCGGAAAATCTAAAACTTCCGTTTCCGTCTGTTGTCACCGTTCGGTTTGCAGAGACCAGCAATACAGTTGCTCCGGTGACGGGCGACTGAAGAATAGGGTCAATAACGGTTCCTCTCAGGGTTTGTGTCAGTTGAGCCCTGAGGGCCAGAGACATTGAAATGAAGAAAAGAAAAAGGATAATGTGTTTAATGGTTCTGGTGTACATATCAAGGTGCTTTTGATAAATACACCTTTAAAGACATTTACCCCTATTCATGAAATGTAAAAAAAACTAAAAGAGATGAATGCCTGCGTTCCAACCGATCCATCCATTGGTATTCTTACCAAGATCATAGGGCTTAGAGGGCAACACGTCAAACTTATACCCCGGAATAGCAGCAGGTTGTTTGGAATAATAGACAGCATAAGACGGACCGCCGAATACTGAGATCCACTTTGTAAGCTTGATATTAAAATTGAGATGCGCTTTGTTAAGAAGATTCAGGTAATCCCAGCTTCCGAGATACAGATGCTGAGCGGTGATCTCCGGGTTGATGGAAAATCTTTTTCCAATCGGAATTTCCTTTCCTATACCATAGCCAAAAGAATAGGCCTCTTTAGATGTTCCTGTTTCAAGTCCGCCCAGCAATATACTGTACAACCGCGCGTTGCCTGTCTTAAAAGCAAAATTGTAAGGCAGCACTTCGTTTGTCGACAAAGCCAGTTTGTGATATCCTTTCAAAACGATATTGATCAGTCCAATGCTGTATCCTTCTGATGTATCAGAGATATTGATCAGCCCTATCTGAACGCCTTTCAATCGTTTGGTATAATTGATTATTCCGGCGATCTGCGCACCTTCTACCTCTTTGAAGGCCACATTTGCGATACCAGCCATCTGCAATCCCTCCACTTTTTTTCGCGCAAAATTGGCAATCCCGCCAAGCTGCACACCATTAACACTGTCAGACACATGATTGTAAATGCCGCCGAGCTGTACTCCGGTAAATTTTCCAGCAACAAAATTATTGATGCCTGCCATTTGCAATCCCCTGACCGTGTCCAGCACCGTATTGTGTATTCCCGCAAGCTGCACGCCTTTCATGTAGCCACCGACAATATTAAACAGACCCGCAATCTGCGCATATTTCACATCTTTCTTGTTGATATTAAACATGCCTGCCAGCTCAAATCCATTCACACCACCGGTATATCCGCCAAAAACATTGAAAGAAAACTTATTCACTACCTGCGCACTGAGGTCACCATGCGTGCTGAGGCCGGGAGTAAGCGACATCTGGAAAGCCCTTTCCGTAAAATACTTTTTCAGGTTAATACTCTGCATCCGTTGTTTGGAGGAAAGCAGCAGTTTACCCATCGCTGTTCTTTCCACTTTCACAGCATCGAGTTTCAGATAACGGTATCGCATAACCGAAGAGTCCATTTGCACGTCGATCGTGATGGTATCCGGCAGCAGGTAATCCCCCGGACTTACAGTTACTATCTGCCCGCTGATGGTAATCGGAGTAATACTGATGCTGATCTGCTGATTGTATTTTGGCTGAATGACAACCGTGGTATCTTCATAAAACTCTTTACTCACGGTAAGTGCCGCCGTTTTTGATTTGCTTTTCAGTTTCAGTTTAAAATAGCCCTGTTCATTTGTAAGTGCCGATACGAGCCGCTGCTTTTCATAAATGCTGGCATTGCTGATCCTTTCACCCGATTCTTCATCGAGCACAAAACCGCTGACCGTATAGATTTTATCGTCTGTAAATGCCTGGTTTGTCACCAGTGAAATTTTTAGCGGAGCGCGGCGGATAATTACATAACTCCCGCTTTCCATGTATTCCATATTGCCGGTGAAAAGATCATCCAGTACCTGTCTGACCGTTTTCGTGGTCGTGTGTATGCTTACGAGGCTGTCGCGGCGCACCAGGCTGCTGTTATAAGAGAAGTAGAAATTTCCTTTGTTGCTTAAAATCTCCAGCACATTGTCGAGTCTTTGCTGACTCACATCTATGGGAATGACCCTGTTGAGTATCTGCTGGGCATCCAGTTGAAGACCGATGATGAAAAGAATGCCTGTCGCCAGAATATGGCGCAGTTTGTTCAGGAAAAGGTTCATGGTTTAAAATTATTTGAGAATGATCTGCTTGCCACGCCTTTCGACAGTAATGGCAAATGTCTGCTGAATAACGGCTAGTATGTTTTCGAGGGGCTCGTTTGAAAAAGTTGTTGTCAATGGCAGCGTTCTCAATTCTTTTCTTTCAATGATGATATCCGCATCATAGGCCTGGTTGAGCACTTCTACCAGCTTCCAGAGGGGCGTATTGTCGCAGACAAACTCCTTGCTACGGTAATAATTATAGAGCTTGTCGGTTACTTTCTCAACAGCGAGAACGTCATCTGTGATAGAAGTAATGATTTTCTGTCCGGCAGAAAGTCTGAGCATTTTGCTTTTATAAGACACTTCAACAACGCCGGTTTCTACAATTATTTCCGTTTTGCCATTTATTGTTTTGATATTAAAAGAAGTACCCACCACTTTTACGTCTACCTCATTTGCATGAATGATAAATGGTTTTGTCTTGTCCGGTTTTATATCGAAAAAAGCTTCTCCTTTCAGATTGACCTCCCTGTTATTACCGCGGAATTTCTTCGGGTGCGAGAGACTTGAGTGGCTATTGAGCGTTACGATTGAACCGTCTGAAAGATTTTTAACCAGTGCCTTTTCATTTGTGCTTACAATCTGATTTGCTGGCGATTTAAAAAGAAAATACCCTGTAAATGCGCCGCCGATCAAGAGAATGAAAATCGCTGCCACGCGCAGAAAGTCATTTCGACCGAAGGGAGAAATCCCGATCACTCGTTTGAGGGCGTCGGGATTTCTCCCTTCGGTCGAAATGACACTGCGAAAACGATCCCAGGCAGCACCTGCGTCCACCTGGCGTGTAGAAGGCACCTCAAGACTTTTCTCCCATATCAGAACAACATGATCATAGACCTTTTGATTTGCCGGCCTGGCCCGCAGCCACTGCTCAACGTTCTCCTGCTCTTCGGCAGTCGCTTCTCCAAGCATATGCTTGATCAGCAGTTCGTCGTTCATATCGTCAGGTTGTACTTTCAAGTATGGTTATTTAATATTTAGCAATGTCAGCACAATCAAAGGAAGAAAATCTGCAAGTCTTAGTCTGAGTATCCGCAATGCCTTTCCCATCTGGTTTTCTACCGTTTTCACTGAGATGCCCAGCTTATCTGCAATTTCACGGTATCGCAGTTCGTCGAATCTGCTCAGCTGAAAAATAGTCCGGCACTGCTCCGGCAGGTCATTCAGCGCAACACGCAGATTGTTTTCGAGCTCACCCAGCAATACTTTTTTTGAGGCACTGTCCGTCTCGTCCTTCATCTCGTAAGTCTTATGTGCTTTATAAACTGATTTCACCTTCTGGTGTTTTATATAATTCAGGCTTTCATTGTAAACCGAACGGTATAAATATGCTGCTATCGGCGCGGTAATGTTGAGCTGGTCGGCTTTTTCCCAGATTTTATAAAAGACATTCTGAACCATTTCCTCGGCAGCGACTTCATCCTTTACAATCGAAAAGGCATAGCCGTGCAGGCTTTTGAAGTGAGTTTTGAAAACCTGTTCAAAAGCTTTTTCGTCGCGATTCCCCAGCAATCTCACGATCACCGTGTCGTTCAATTCCATTCTGAAGGTTTGGTATCCTGGTTCAAAAATAAAAGCTTCCGCCAAAACTACTTTATTGAACAACAACCAACTTGCCATTCACCCCTATTACCCTCATCAATTTATTCCTGCGTACATTTGCACTTTATTTGAATTGTGGCTGAAAAAACGAATTTCATAGATTATATCAGAGTGTTTTGCCGAAGCGGCCATGGAGGTGCTGGTAGTAAGCACTTTATGCGTACAAAATACAACGATCAGGCCGGTCCCGATGGTGGTGACGGCGGCCGCGGCGGACATATTATCCTGCGCGGCAATCAGAACCTGTGGACACTCCTCCATCTGCGATATTATAAAAATGTACATGCCGAAGACGGCGAAAACGGAAGCAAGAACAACTGTACTGGCCGCTTTGGCAAAGACGTTGTCATAGAAGTACCATTGGGCACTATCGCCCGCGACGAAGAAACGGGTGTGCTGGAAGCCGAAATACTCGAAGACGGCCAGGAGATTATTCTCATGAAGGGTGGCAGGGGCGGTCTCGGCAA
Organism: Chitinophagaceae bacterium; assembly: GCA_014379785.1. Taxonomy (GTDB): domain Bacteria; phylum Bacteroidota; class Bacteroidia; order Chitinophagales; family Chitinophagaceae; genus JACMLD01. The sequence goes on along the minus strand of JACMLD010000032.1, from coordinate 7,334 downwards.
TTCGAACTTTGCCACCCCCACCAACCAGGCTCCTGAACACTCGCAGCCAGGTGAAGACGGCATAGAAGGGTGGAAGCTGATAGAACTGAAAGTGCTGGCAGATGTTGGACTGGTAGGTTTTCCAAACGCCGGAAAATCCACTTTGCTCAGCACCATCACAGCCGCAAGACCCAAGATAGCGGACTATGCGTTTACTACACTGACTCCACAGCTCGGAATGGTGGAATACCGTGAAGGCAAGAGCTTTTGCATTGCCGATCTGCCCGGAATCATTGAAGGCGCAGCAGAAGGCAAGGGTCTTGGACACCGTTTCCTCAGACATATTGAAAGAAATCCTGTGCTGCTTTTCTTAATTCCGGCAGATAGCAACAACCACCGCGAAGAATTTGAAATCCTGAAAAAGGAACTCAAAGAATACAACGAAGAATTGCTGCACAAGCAATTTATCATTGCCATCAGCAAGTCTGATATGCTGGATGATGAACTCAAGCAGGCAATAGTAAAAGATCTTCCGGACAACATTCCTCATATTTTCATTTCTTCGGTAACCCAGGAAGGCCTGTTGGCGCTGAAAGATCAGCTCTGGAAAGAGCTCAATCCATAGATATACCACAAAAGGAGTATTGCCGGGTTCTGCTGAAATTGTATTTTCAGAAAGCAAAACCCAATTCTATGCTCAATATCCGCGAATGGTTTCCGTACATTTTCAGAAAACTCAGATCAGCGGAAACGTATCGTAATATGGCAAGAGCTGCATGGCTTTTCTTTCCTGCCATCCTATTTATTCTCCTTACCTATATGGCTTTCTGGAAGATCACGCAGGGAAGAGATCTGATCTTATTTACCCTTCAAAAGCCCAATGCCTTTGTGTTTCTGATTCTTACCCAGATGTTCTGGGCATATATGATCTGGTATTCATCGAGGTTGGTAAGCACCGCAAAATGCTGGGAAAGCCCGGGTTATTTTTATGAGAAAGTAAGAACACATTTCCCGCGGTTTCTCGGATTCACCTGTTTCACCATAACCAATCTTGCGATTCTCCAGATACCTTTTTTCTCGGTTTCTGTCAGCCCGGGAACCGCACATATATTGCTTCTCCTCAGTTTTTTCTATTATCTGCTGGTGGACCATGCCTGGAACCTGCTCGTAAACCGCAATGGCGGACATACGCATAAACTGATGATCGTTGCCCTCATCGTACTGGTCGTAAGCACAGGGGTCGTTGTTTTCTTCCGGTCAGCATCCGCGCTGATGCTGCTTTTTTTAGAGATGCAGATCTTCTATGTGCTGTTTATTATAGGAAGAAGAAAAGAAATTGAATTAAAGAATCATGGCCAGGTGCCAAAGCATTCACAGGATTTTGATTATGGAAACGCAACAGGGATTCGTTTGCAATACAGAAAATTGAAGCGCCTGTTTTTTGATCGCGACGATAAGAACTATTTTATAGCATTCAATATTATCGGCATCGGTGTCTTCATAGTCTATATTGTAGCACTGAGCTCTGTAAAATTTTCTCTGTTTCTCGGTACCGTGCCGGTGGTATTGATGGCCTTTGGTATCCTGGTGGGGTTCTCAAATTTTATTTCTACCAATTCCGTTTTTGCAAAATTCAACTTTCATATAATACTGCTGATCCTGGCGTTTGGCATGGGATCCTTCAAAGAGCAATACCATGTATCGCTGCCACAGAAAGCAGTAAAGGATGCCAAACATTCATTCAGCAATCGTCAGTCGCTCCCCGAATATTTTACTTACTGGTTGCAGCAAAGAGATTCGTTGATAAAGAAATCAGGAAAGTTTCCGGTATACATTGTCATGGCCAATGGCGGCGCATCACGCTCGGGTTACTGGGCCGCATCGGTACTCGGACAGCTGGAAGATGAAAACAAGACCGCTTTTTCTGATCACCTGCTCTGTATGTCCGGCGCATCGGGCGGAAGCGTTGGCAATGCAAGCTTTTTCTCTTTGCTGATGAATAAGGATCGTGTGCCATTGAAAGGTGACAGCAGCTATCGATCCGCCGTGCAGGATTATCTTCAGTCTGATTTTTTATCTCACACGCTCGTGTATATGCTGGGGCCTGATTATTTCCAGCATATGATTCCGATCATACAATTAAAAAACCGTGAAGATGCGCTGGTGGCATCGCTCGAAAAAAGTCCTGCGGATTCTGCTTTTCTTTATAATAAATTAGACACCTGCTTCAGCAGCATGATGTCAAAAAAGAATGATTCAAATTACCGCCTTCCTGTACTCTTTGTAAATACCACGCGTATGCAGGATGGGCGGCCTGCTGTTATCAGCAACATTCTGATCGACAGTGTTTTCAACAAACGCGTGGATGTGCTTTCACTGGTAAACAACGAATTGGATATGAAACTCAGTACCAGCGTGGTTCTTGGCGCGAGCTTTCCATATCTTAGTCCGGCCGGAAGAATAGATCAGACTTTGCCTAACGGAAATGTGAAGCCACATTATTTTGTTGACGGCGGATATTTTGATAACTCCGGCGCCGGCGTGGTCAATGAAATGCTCATCGGCATCCGGAAGATCATGAATGATCCGCGCAATGCTGTGCTTTTCTCATATAAGGACATGGTTGAATTTTATGTGCTTCATATCACCAATGACCCGGTAGGTGAGCCGGTGCTCGACACGGTAAACTCTCTGGTGAATGATCTGGCAGCACCATTGAAAACCCTTTCGGGATCTTACGGTACGCAGACAGTTGTAAATGATTATCGTCTTGAAAAATACCTTGCTGAGTGGTACAGCGATGGTAAACATTATATTCCATTCAATCTTTACAAACCACGCGAGAAGTCATCGAAGTATTCGATGAACTGGGTAATCTCTCCACCTGTTTTAACGGCAATGCGTGCCAGATTAAACGACAACGACATCAGGCAGAAGATCAATACCGTTGTGTTAAGAATGCAACAATGATTGTTTCTTTATAATAATTGGCTTAATTTGTGCGTTAATAATGCTCTCCGCATGCTTGTCATAACCGATTGCGCCCGCACGGTTAGCTTCCCATAAAAACTTTTTTAACTTTTAAAATCAATTTATGAAAAAGCAAATTTTTCGTGGGAATGGTATGCGCGTGATCGCAGGCAGGTTTATTCTTACAACACTTTTCGCAGCTGCAACCCTTGCTGGTACTGCACAATCGACGGTTTCGAAATCAACAACGGTTGCGTTTGTACAAACACAGAGAGAACAACTCGTTTTTAAAGTCAATTATCAGAATGTAGAAGGTGATAAGTTTGAAGTAGTTGTAAAAGACGCAGACGGAAGTGTGCTTCATCAGTCAAGCTATACAAATAAAGTATTCAGCAAATTTTTTCTGATTCCAAAAACAGAGTCTGTAAAGCCTGTATTTGTAATACGCAATCTCCGTACAAACAAGACTGAAGTGTTTGAGGTGAATACAAATGTGAAAGTGATTGAAGAGGTGCTTGTTACCAAAGGTTGATCAATAGGCTCTGCCAATTGTATCACAGACCGCTTTCAGCAGTGAGTTTGCATCCATTGCATCCTGGCCTTTTTCCCAGAGCATGACGCCATTTGCAATTTGCTTTGCGAGCATCGTCTTCTTTTTTATCGTAGGCTGACCATTGTAGTATACGGTATATGGAGTGGGGTATGCCGCATTGGTAACCACTGCGGAATCAGACAGGGCATTGCCGCCCTGCGCAAGGATGCTTGAATAGGTCATCACCGTACCCGTTTGCGTAATGCCCGATGGCCTGCCATAAGCGGGGAGTCCGAGTACAGCCTTCTCTTTCGGCATTCCCCTGGTATTGATCCAGTAGTTCAGACAGGTCTGTGCCAGGGTCAGATCAGAATGTTGTTTGTAGGGCACACTGGCACTGAAGTCATCGTATGCCATGATATTAAACCAGTCTACAGCAGCGAAGAGTTCTGCTTTGATCGCATCGCGGAAAGAGCCGGCATATTTACCAGCGGTGATGGCTGCAGTGAGATAATATTTTGCATCGCGGTGACAGCTGTCGCTCAGCTGTTTCATCAGCAGCGTAAAGGTTTGATCCGTACCGTCAGCAGTACTTGGAAATTCCCAGTCCATATCTACCCCATTGAGCGCATACAGTCGGACATTGTTCATGATTGTTTTTATGAAATTGGTCCGGCCATCTGCTGTCGCTGCCATGCTTTTAAAATCTGCGGTAGAGCCGTTTATGCTCATAAATATTTTTGCATTGTTCGCTTTTGCTTTTGCCACTACTGCTGTAAAGACCGAAGGGCTGTTGAGCACCACTCCGCCTGAAGTGTTGATGGTGAAGAAAGCGTAATTGATGACATTGGTCATCTTAAACTTTGAATCCGGCATCGCGGCAGGATCGCGGTAATAGGGTATGTAGCCGACCACTTTGAATCCAAAATCAGGCGGGGCTGAGATCACCACTGGCTGCGGGGTTGGAGGCACTACTCCGTCTTTTTTACTGCAGCTGTAAAGAGTGATTGCAATGAATGCGAAACAGACAAGGCGGACATGCGGGTATTTCATAGCGATGAAAGATTGTGATAGTTTTTGGAAATCCTAAGTTAGGGAGGAAATCTTATAAAATTGACCTGATAGCTATCGTAGTTCTACGAGGGAAACCCGCAGACATCCCTGTAAACTCTTAGACCGGAAATGGTTTATCTTTTAGAAGTGTCATTCTTTCTCGTTATTTGTTGTAAGTCGCGCCCAGCGAGACTATCTTGCACCAGAATTCAATATCCAATAGAAAAAACCGAATCCTTATCCAATCCTGAAGAACCGTCCAAAACGTATTCCATTATCCTATGAAAGTGATTCTCATCCTTTGAAAGATTAGGTAGACCCAACCTCAAAAAATTGGTTCATTATCCTGACGAATCACCGCCCCCTAGCCTATGAAGACCTGGGGGTTTTTTCTTTTAAAAAAACAACCTACTTTTGCGCCTCATTTCCTACCATGAGTGATGCTATTAAACACGAATGCGGCCTGGCCTTCATTCGTTTGCGCAAACCGCTCTCCTACTATCAACAACGTTATGGCACTGTGCTGTATGGGCTTAATAAGCTCTACCTCCTCATGGAAAAACAGCATAACAGGGGTCAGGACGGAGCGGGACTTGCAACCGTGAAGCTGGACGTAGAACCCGGCTATCCTTTTCTACAGCGAATCAGAAGTGTTGCCTCGCATGCCATTGCAGACCTTTTTCGACAGATTTCCGAAGAAATACTGGATCTGGAGAAATACCAGCCCGATATAAAAAAGCATCCCGGACTCCTTAAAGGCCATGTGAGGTTTTTAGGGGAACTGATGCTGGGTCATCTGCGTTACGGCACGCAGGGAAAGAACAATGCAGAGTTCTGCCATCCATTTATAAAAAGAAATACGATACCGGCCAGAAATCTTGCGCTGGCGGGAAATTTCAATCTTGTCAATACAGAAGAACTTTTTTCAGTGATCAATATTGATCCGGGTGAATTTCAGAAGCAGAGTGACCTTGCCGCAATGATGGAAGTGGTACATCACTTCCTTGTAAAAGAAGATGAAATCAATCCGGGCCGGCTTGACATTGCCGATGTTTTAAGAAAATCAGCCAGGCTTTTTGATGGAGGTTATCATATCGGCGGATTGATTGGGAATGGTGATTCATTTGTCATGCGTGATGCGCACGGCATCCGGCCTTCATACTATTACATCAGCGACGATCTCATCGTTGCCGCATCAGAGAGGGCAGCTATCCGTACTACATTCAACGTAGGAGAGAACGAAGTGCAGGAACTGATGCCGGGCAATGCCATCATCGTAAGGGCGAATGGAGATTATTCGGTAGAGCAGATACTCGAACCGAAAGAAAGAAAGGCCTGCAGCTTTGAGCGGATCTATTTTTCACGGGGCAATGATGAAAAGATTTATCGGGAGAGAAGTAATCTCGGTTATAACCTGAGCGACGCGGTACTCAACTCTATCGATCATGATCTTAAGAATACCATTTTTTCATTCATCCCAAATACAGCGGAAGTTGCGTTCTACGGACTTTTGAAAGGAATGGAGGATTATCTCAATAAGGTTAAGGTGCAAAGGATTTTGTCATGGGGAAAAGACTATGATGACGATAAACTCGCGGAGATGGTTAACCGCAGAATCCGTGTTGAGAAAATTGCGATCAAAGATGTGAAGATGCGCACCTTCATCACGGAAGATGCCAGTCGCAATGAGATGGTGCAGCACGTGTATGACATCACTTATGGCACACTTCGCGCCAATCAGGACAGCCTGGTTGTGATTGATGACTCGATAGTGCGTGGGACTACCCTCAAAGAAAGCATTGTGCGCATGTTAGCGCGGTTGAAACCAAAGAAAATAATTGTTGTGTCATCGGCACCGCAGATCAGGTATCCTGACTGTTATGGAATAGACATGAGCAAGCTGGGTGATTTTATTGCATTCCGGGCAGCAATTGATTTGTTGAAAGACCACGGACAGGAAAGTTTGCTTCAGACTTTGTATGAGCGTTGCATAGAGTTGCAGCGCGACGGACAGCTTGATAGCGAGAATGTGGTGAGGCAGGTTTATAAGCAGTTTACCACTCAGGAAATATCCAATAAGATTGCGGAATTGATCACGCCGGAAGACGTAAAAATAAAAGTAGAGGTCATTTATCAGACGATAGAATCACTGCATGCTGCTTGTCCGACCAATACCGGCGACTGGTACTTCACGGGAAATTATCCCACACCCGGGGGAAACAAAGTGGTCAATAAAGCTTTTATCAATTATGTCGAGGGTAAAAACGTTCGCGGATATTAGTAAATTCATTGCATGAAAACTTTACTGATTGTCAGGCATGCAAAAAGTAGCTGGGATTCTGATACTGTCAGCGATTTTGACAGAACGCTGAATGAGCGAGGAAAAAAAGATGCTCCCATGATGGGCGCAAGGCTGCTCGAACGGAATATTGCTATTGATGAATTTGTTGCAAGTCCCGCTAAGCGCGCCAGGAAGACAGCGGAGCTGTTTATCGAGGCCATGAACGAAGACAGTGGAAAGCTTCGTTTCGAAGAAACCCTTTACCACGCTCCAAGGGACTTGTTCTACGAGGTAATCAGCCGCTTCTACGACGATTCTGAATGTGTCGCCATATTTTCACACAATCCGGGCATTACCGATTTTGTAAATTCTCTCACCTCCACTTTTCGTACAGACAATATGCCTACGGCAGGCGTTGCAGCAGTTACCGCTGCGATTGACCATTGGAAGGATTTTGCTGATGCGTCCAAAACCTTTCTGTTTTTCGATTATCCTAAATTATAAATGCTATCGTTTCTT
>JACMLD010000271.1 GCA_014379785.1 Chitinophagaceae bacterium | reverse complement strand
GAAAAACCAGAGAAACAGCATGGGATCGTAAGCTGAATCGGGTGCACCCATTTCCTGACCCAGGGGTGAATAATCGGTCAGCAACCTTAGTATAAGGTAGCCTACACCCAATGATAACATCGTCAGGACAACCGACTCAATGATGAATTGCTGAAATATCTGTCCGCGCATGGCGCCAGCTACCTTTCTTACTCCAACTTCTTTTCCGCGATTTACTGAGCGAGCAATGGAGAGATTGGTATAATTGAAACAGGCGGAAAGCAGTATAACCAGCCCGATAGCAATTTCTGCTCCAACCTTTCCCATTGTACCTGTATTGCCCATGCTGAACATCATTTCTTCACCAAGGATGATCTTATCAAATGGTTGCACCCGATAAAGCATCGACTCACGGCCTTTCAGCTTCATGTCTTTCAGCAGAAACGCACTGATCGATGCGGTCGCCGCCTCTAATTGTTTCACTGATGCCTGATCTTTCAGCATCACGTAAGTGTATGATTCAGTACCTCTGTTCCAGTCGTCAGAAAGTTTTGGAAGTTTTGCTGCATTTTCGAATGTGCGGAGTGTATTCATTGAAATATATCCGTCAAATTCAATATGACTTTTATCAGTTGTCTCCGCGAGGACACCTGTAACGACCAGATCACCGACGTCTTTTATGGTAAGAATTTTTCCAATGGCCTGTTCTTTTCCGAAAAAATTCTGAGCCGAATGATGCGTTAGCACGATGCTGTTTGGCGCATTGAGTACTGAGGTTTTGTTTCCGGCTTCGAGTCTGAAACTGAATAACTTGAAAAATCCCGGATCCGTAAATGCGGTATTGAGCTTTAATTTTTTCTTTCCATCGGTGTATTCGCGGCCGCGCAAAGGAGATATTCTTGCCACGTCTTCTACGAGGGCATAATCTTTCTGCAATTTTTCACTCAGCAGAATGGGTGTGGTGGCAAAAAGTTGATCCTGACCCGTCGGGTTGGTCACTTTGGTAGTAATCCTGTAAAGCCTGTCGGAGTTTTTATGAAAATCATCATACGAAAGCTGGTCTTTCAGACGCATCAGAACAAGCAGGCACACCGACATACTCAAAGCAAGACCAAATACATTTATGAATGTAAACGTCTTGTTGCGGATCAGATTTCGGAATGCTACTATGAAATAATTTTTATACATCGTCTTGTTTTATTCGTTTCTCAGACCTTTGATGGGATTGGCAAGACCTGCTTTCATTGTCTGTAAAATGATCAGCACCACGGTTAGGATTGCGAGTCCTGCTACTGCAGAGATGAATGGTGTACCTGTGAGCGAAATACGATATGCATAGTCATTCAGCCATTGCTCCATTATCAGGTAGGCGAGTGGACAGGCAACAATTGCAGCGATGCATATGATTACAACAAACTCTTTCATGAAAAGTCCGATGATAGATGCAATGCTTGCACCGAGCACCTTTCTGATACCGATTTCTTTCGTTCTGCGTTGAATATTGAGTGCTATCATGCCTATTACACCAAGCAGCACGATGACGATGGAAAGTGCGGTGGCAGTATAGGATGCCCGCCTGAGTTGAATTTCCTTAAAGTACATCGCTTCCAGGGTTTCATCCATAAACTTGTATTCAAAGGAAGCACCCGGCATCAGTGAAGTCCATTTTTTTTCTATTACGGCAATCTGGTTTTGCATGTCGCCCGCATTCAGCTTTATCGATATGAAACGGAATAGGGGCCAGTTATTCGGATGTATAAACATCATTGGTTTGATAGCTTCCTGCATACTGCCGAAATGAAAGTCATTTGTGACTCCTTTTACCACCACTTTGCTCCTCAGCCCTGAATTGTCTTTCATCCAGATTTCTTTTCCGATGGCAGTTGACGGCGTTCCCAGGTTGAGCGTTTTGACGGACTGTTCATTGAGCACAATACCCGATGAATCATAGGTTCCTGATTTTTCAAAGAAAAATTCTCCCGCGGCCAGCGGTATTTCATACGTGCCTGCATAGTGTTGGTCAGTCACCATCACCTGAAGACTTTTGGAGTTGGTAGAGTCAGTGCCAACCGGGTAGCTTTCGACTGACTGAACATTGTTGCCGTTCGGAATTTCGTAGGATAGTGTCACCGCGCTCACCTGTGGCATGGTGGAAAGCTGGTCGCGCACGCTGTGCATTTTTTGTACACCGGCCGGAGACCAGTCTCTGGGTACCTGCGAAGAAATGATAAAATCCTTCTTGTATCCGAGATTATTGCTAAAGAAATAATTTATCTGTGACGAAATGATCATGGCACCAGTAAATACAATCGTTGCCGTGGCGAATTGAAATCCCACCAGTAGTTTTCTCAGAAAGACGTTTTCAGTCACTGACGCGCCTTTCCCTTTCAGAGATTCTACGGATTTCATGGCCGATAGCCTGAAAGCCGGATACAGCCCGGCAATTGTTCCTATGACAACCGCCGTCAACACAGGTATCACTACAAAATATCCTGGAAAACTTCCTATGCCTGCTATTTTTCTTCCGATGATGCTGCTGAACAATGGCACGGTAAAATGATAAATGAGCAACGCAATGATGGTGGCAACGGAGGCGAGCAGGACAGACTCGGTTAGAAATTGCAGTATCAATTGCTTGCGGAGACTTCCCATAACTTTTCTGATTCCGATTTCACGCATTCTGCTGCCTGATCTGCTGATCGAAATATTCACAAAGTTGATGATGGCCATCAGAAGTATAAAACCCCCGATGAATCCAAGCGTGATGAGCATCTTGCGCACAAGTCCTTTATTCGCGTTGAGATAATAGTCGGTCAGCGGGACAAGAAAGGGTTGCATATTTGAGGCAATTCCCGGAGGTGCATTTTTTTTTACCAGGTCGGCCATCGGGGTCGCAAGATCTTCCGGACGCTTTCCATTTTTTAATTCAACCAGTCCTACTATATAGGCATTGTCCCACCGCTCAATATCACGGCCAAAGTATGGCAGATCCTTTACACCAATAAAAAACTCGTTTGCGTTTCTGTGATCGAGCGTCGTAACGGAATTCAATGCCGGTTTTTCCATTACACCCGTTATCTGGAAGCCGTCTTTTGAGCCGGAGAAATTTTCTATGGTGAGGGTTTCGCCCAGTACATCTGTTTTGCCAAAATACTTTATCGCTTTTTCCGTACTTATTACGAGAGAATGCGGGTGGTCAAATGCCTTTGATGGATTTCCGTGACGGAGCCTGAAACCATACATATTCAAAATAGTGGTATCACCAACTTGTAGTCCTTCGCGGAAATGTTTTTCGCCCCTGGAGACGTTTGAAGTAATGCCGTCCCAACGGTAGTAGTTGCTGACGAGATCCGGATAGTTGTCGTGCAGCGCTTTTGCCAACGGACCGAGGGTTGTCAGCTCGAGACCAAGATTTTCATCTTTCCACCGGCTTTGAACTATGTATTGATTGCTGGTGTTTTTGAGGTCTTTGTTTACCATCCATTCTCCCCACGCGTAAGCGCCTATCAGCATGGTGAATGCGATACCGGCAGCGAGTCCGAGAATATTGATTGAAGAAAATGTCTTGTTTTTCCAGAGGTTTCTCCAAGCTATTTTGAAATAATTCCGGAACATTGATTTTGCTTTGAGTAATATAAGCGACAGGCGTGCCAGTTCTTAAGCTACTCATTATTAAATCTTTATATCGGAAGTTTTGCAATGGGTGTACGAAAACGGACAATGAAAGACCGTATCCGTACACCTGCATTTATTCGCTCCGGAGACTTTTTATGGGATTCGCCAGGGCTGCTCTCACGGCACGGTACCCGACCGCCAGCCAGGCAACGATGACCGACATGCCTATGGCAAGGAGGAAAATGCCGGGACCGGGAGTGATCCTGAATGTGAAATCTTCCAGCCATTTGTGCATCACATACCAGGCAACCGGGGTTGCGATTAAAAATGCTATTGCAATGAGAACAGTAAACTCTTTCGAAAACATCAGGACAATCTTTGGAACGCTGGCACCGAGCACCTTGCGGATGCCCACTTCTTTTGTACGCTGTACTGCCATAAATGAAATCAAACCATAGAGACCCAGACAGGAAATGAAGATGGCAATTCCCGCAAATATTTTATACAAATTGGAAAGCTGATTTTCCTGTGTGTAGAAAGCAGCAATGCGGTCGTCGAGAAACTGGTATTCATATACATATTGAGGGTATAGTTCATTCCATTTTTTCTCAACAAAGGCCAGTGTTTCTTTCGCTGAAGCCGGATCGATTTTTATTCCGACCCTGCGATAAACACTTTTCCAGCTGCCCATCATCACTGGTACTACCGGATCTCTGAGCGAGTTTGCATGAAAATCCTTTGCGACCCCAACGATGGTGGCGATCTTTTCACCATTCCACATATTTAACTCTTTACCGAGCACTTCTTCGTTGTTTCTTACACCGAGTCTTGATACGAAAGTTTCATTTACCACCACTTCTTTTAAGGTATCACTGGCACGGAAAGTTCTGCCCGCAACCAATTTTATCTCAAAGGTGTTGAAATAACCTGTATCAGCCCATTTTAAACTTGCATTGAAATCGCTGTTTTTTGCAGCATGATCGTATTTGAAATCGCTGTACCAGCCACCGTCGTCAGAGGGACTGGTAAAACTGAAGGAAACATTTTTCACACCACGCTGACTGAGGAGCTGGTCCCTGAAATAATTCATTTTTGAAACGCTCAGACTATCCGACGGCACAGGAACCGTAATGATCGCTTCCTTATTGAATCCCAATGGTGCGTTGCGGAAATATTCCATCTGGTTAACGGCTATCAATGTTCCGATGATAAGAATATGAGCGATGGTAAATTGAAGTACAACCAGTCCACGTCTCAGTGAGATACCACCAACTTTTGTCGACATCTTACTTTTTAGTGCGGTGATGGGGTTGAAACCCGAAACCACGATCGCCGGATAGAATCCTGAAAGCGCCGTTACAATTATAGCAAGACCGATCAGGAATAACACCAATTGAAAATTGAAATGTATTGTCAATGGAATATTCAGCATTTGTCTGAGCATGGGCATGGCAAAAACTGAAATAGCGACTCCTGCTGCCAGTGCGAATAGAGTGATGATGCCAGTCTCGCTCATAAACTGCATGGCGAGTTGCATGCGATTGCTGCCAAGCACCTTTCTCACGCCTACTTCTCTGCTGCGGTTAACAGCCTGTGCAGTGGCGAGGTTCACAAAATTTACGCAGGCGATGATCAAAAGAAATACACCGATCAATATCAACGCGGTGATCATCTCATGGCTGAAAGTTCGCTGGTTGTAGTTCCCAAACCTGCTGTCGAAATGAATTTCACTGATCGGTTGCGAAACAATCAGGTCTTTGGCATATTCTGCCGGCTTGTATTTTTTTGTCAACGCAGCAAGTGTAGCGTCGAGCGACTTTTGGGTCATCCCATCAGGCAGTACAACATAAGTGGAAACAGCGCTTGCGACACTTACCCAATCATCCCGGTCCCTGACAAATGTGGAATGCGACAGGGCGATCCTGATGGGGAGGTCGGTGTTTTTAGGAATATCCTCCAAAACACCCGTGATCTTGAAAAATTCACGGTTATTCAGTTGCAATGTCTGTCCGATTGCCGTCTTCCAGTCACCAAAATATTTGATGGCAATTTCTTTGGTGAGCACTGCAGTATGAGGGTCTTTGAGTGCGGTGGCCGCATCACCCGCAAGCATCGGAAAATTGAAGATTTTAAAAAATGGGGGCTCAATAAAAAATACGCCGTTTTCTTCCTGAAACTTTTTCGGGTTTGCATTGCTTCTTGCACTGTCCTGCAGTGTGATGACCACATCATCGTCTTCCTGCATAGCCGCGATGAGCTTTATTTCCGGATGATCATTTCTTAGAGCTTTGGCAGTCGGATACGACACACCGGTATTATAATTTTTTCCATCCGGGCCGTTGAATTCGGTGCCAAGGCGGTAGATCCTGCTGCTGTTTGCATGGAAATTGTCGTAGCTGGTTTCATATTTCACCACCAGAAATATCAGCAGGCAAACTGCAATGCCGACTGCCAGACCTATGACATTGATCGTAGCATAGGTTTTGTTTCTGGCGAGGTTCCGCAAAGCTGTTTTCAAATAATTTTTAATCATGGGTTTACTTTATCAGGTTTATTCAGATCTCAGGCTTCTTATCGGGTTCACAATCGCGGCCTTTATAGCCTGGAAGAAAATCGTAAGCAATGCAATGAGGATGGCTGCTGCCATGGCGGTCAGGAACATCCACCATTTGATGTCTATGCGAAATGCAAAATCTTCCAGCCAGCTTTTCATGGCCCACCAGGAAAAGGGGATGGCTATCACACCAGCGACCAGCACAAGCCTGAGGAAATCTTTCGAAAGCATTCCGACAATATTTCCTGAGGAGGCTCCCAGCACTTTCCGTATGCCGATTTCTTTTGTTCTCTGTTCAGCTGCAAACGTTACCAGTCCCAATAAACCGAGGCATGCAATGAAAATGGCAAGGACCGCAAAACTGATTGCAATGGTCGCCACCCTTTGTTCATCGCGATACATATTGTCGAAGGCTTCATCAAGAAAGCGATAGCTGAAAGGTGTCATGGGCGACATGGTCTTCCACTTGTTTTCAATCTGGCTGATAAGGGATGAGACGTTTGCAGTGGATATTTTGAAACTGGCGATGTCTGCGTTTTGCCCCAGTGTCAATCCGAGCGGTGATATCTTCTGGCGAAGTGATTCAAAGTTGAAATTTTTCACTACTCCTATGATATCATATGATACGGTTTTATTGCCACCGAGATTGGTATATATTTTTTTTCCGATAGGGTCCGCATAGCCAAGAATAGCAGCAGCAGATTCATTGATTACCATGGCGGTGGAATCGCTGCCAAAATCGCGGGAAAAATTCCTGCCCTTTACGATTTCCATGGTAAGCGTGGCAATATAGTCATGGTCAACGTACCAATTCTGCATGTTGAAACCTGTT
>JACMLD010000270.1 GCA_014379785.1 Chitinophagaceae bacterium | reverse complement strand
GCTAACAATCGGCTATGTAGAAGATCTCAATCGTGTAAACGTAAATGATCTGAAAAACTTTTTTCTAAGGTGGTATGGTCCGAACAACGCCACGCTCACTGTAGGCGGCGATGTGAAGACTGCGGATGTAGTGAGACTGGTAGAGAAATATTTTGGTTCAATACCTGCCGGTCCGGCTGTGCAAAAAGTAGTAGTGGACGCACCAAAACTGGCAACAGACAGATATGTCTCTTATACTGACAACTATGCAAGACTGCCTTTGTTGTCGATGACTTTTGCAAGTGTGCCGAATTACCATACAGACATGGCTGCGCTCGCCTGCCTTGCGCAGGTGCTTGGACAGGGTCGTACATCCGTATTTTATCAGCAGCTTGTAAAAAATCAGCTGGCGCTGAATGCCAGTGCGAGTAACCAGTTGAGCGAATTATCCGGTGAGTTCAGCCTCTCTGTGATTCCATATCCAGGCAAGACGCTGGCTGAAATGGAAAAACTGGTGAGAGCATCACTCGACAGTTTCGAAGCACGCGGAGTTAAAGATGAGGATATCGAAAAATTCAAAGGTGGCATAGAAGCTACACTGATAAACGGTTTGCAGAGCGTTGCCGGAAAGGTTTCTCAGCTGGCTGCATTCCAGACATTTACGGGAAACCCCAACAAAATCGGTGAACTGCTCAAAATGTACACGGCGGTAACAAAAGAAGATGTGATGCGTGTGTACAACGAGTATATCAAAACAAAGCATTGCGTTATTGCAAGCGTTTTGCCAAAAGGCCAGGAGAATCTGATTGCCGCGGCTGACAATTACAAAGCAGATTCAGCGGGATATAAGGCACCTGACTATGGTTATGCCGGCTTGAAATATGCGAAGCCTTCGGACGCTTTTGAAAGAAAGCAGATGCCGGGTAATGGTGCAAACCCGGTAGTGAAAGTGCCATCTTTCTGGAAGAAGAATTTGCCGAACGGAATAAAAATGATTGGTACAGAAAATAAGGAAGTACCGACAGTCAATATCACCATCAGCATTCCTGGCGGGCATTTGCTGCAGGCAGGCGATACGTCAAAGGTAGGACTCGCGGCTTTCTTTGCCGGAATGATGAATGATGACACTAAGAAATACACCGCAGAGCAGATGGCGGTTGAGTTGCAGAAGCTGGGCAGTTCGATACGCGTAGGCAGCGATCTGGATGTGATTACTTTTTCGGTGCAGTCGTTGAAAAAGAATCTCGATAAGACGCTTGCTTTGCTGGAAGAGCGTATGTTGAATCCGTTGTTTACGGAAGAAGCATTCAAACGCGATCTGAAGCAGCGACTTGAAAGTCTTAAACAGTCAAAGACACAGCCTTCTGCCATTGCCTCTGGAGTGAGCGCAAAGATAAATTTTGGCGCCACAAATATTCTCGGCATGAGCCAGAACGGCACAGAGAGCACGCTGAAGAATATTACGCTGGAGGATATTAAGAATTATTACAACAGGTATATGACTTCTCAGAATACACGTGTTGTGATTGTTGGAGACGTAAAGCAGGATGATATCTTGCCGAAGCTGGGTTTTCTCAACAGGCTTCCAAACAGAAAGATTGAGTTCCCTGCAGTGAATACAACGCCAAGGGTTGTAGAGAAATCAAAGATCTATTTGGTGGATGTACCGAAGGCGGCTCAGACTGAATTCAGGGTTGGATATGCAACCGGCTTGAAGTTTGATGCAACCGGAGATTTTTATAAAGCAGGGTTGATGAACTATGTGCTGGGCGGCGCATTCAACAGTCGCATTAACATGAACTTAAGAGAAGACAAAGGCTGGACATATGGTGCCCGCACAGTTTTCGACGGTGATCAGCACAGCGGAGATTTTGGATTCAGCTCGGGTATCAAGGCTGGCGCTACGGATAGTGCGTTGGTTGAATTGATGAAAGAGTTGAATGGTTATGCGAAGAATGGCATCACAGAAGATGAATTGAAATTTATGAAGAGTGCGGTTGGTCAGCGTGATGCGTTGCGGTATGAAACCGGATTACAGAAAGCCGGATTCATTGATCGTATCCTGGAGTACAACCTGCCGGCAGATTTTGTTGATCAGCAGAACAGGATTCTGGCAGCGATGACAAAGAAGGATGTGGATGGACTTGCGATGAAATATATCCGTCCTGAAAAAATCAATATGGTGCTGGTGGGCGACAAAGCAAAAATTCTTCCTGGCCTCGCCAAACTCGGCTACGAGATCGAAGAGTTGGATGCGGAGGGTAAGAGTCAGGAGAGGAGAGGGTTTTAAGAAATGAGCAAATGAGCAAATGAGGAAATGAGCAAATGAGGAAATGAGTAGATGAGGAAATGAGCAAATGAGTAGATGAGTAAATCTCCGATTGATTAAAAGTAAAGGGCGCCAATTGGCGCCCTTTATTATTACGTCCTTCAGTATTCTATAAATACTTTGGGGCTTACAATTTGCTCATCTGCTAATTTGCTCATTTCTAATTTACCTCTTTGTCCGGAAACCCAGATAATTCGGGAGCATTGGTTTTCTCTGTATCAGTCTTCTCCAGATCCACATCGGAAGAATGAGAAGGAAAAACAATGGGCCGGTAAATCCGAGAAGTGCAATCCATTTGGTGCCATAGAACTTCGTCATCGGACGTCTCAGTCTT
>JACMLD010000269.1 GCA_014379785.1 Chitinophagaceae bacterium | reverse complement strand
TCTGCTTACTTCCATCAACGATCTCTATTCCTGGTATAACACGCTTATCAAACAACTCAAACCAAAACCGGCCATCTTTCAGACGGTACTTACCCAGATCACCAAAGACAAAAAAACAGATGAAGAAAAGATCAAGGCAATTTACTATTGGGTTCAGGACAATATCAGGTATATAGCATTCGAAGACGGTGTGGCCGCATTCAAACCAGACGAAGCACAGGATGTATTTGATAAACGCTATGGCGATTGCAAGGGAATGGCAAACCTCACCCGCGAAATGCTTAGGGCAGCCGGCTACGATGCACGGCTCACATGGATCGGCACCCGTCGGATCATGTACGATCAGACAGTACCATCCATAGCCATTTACAATCACATGATATGTACGGTAATACTGAATGGCAAAAAGTATTATCTCGATGCCACGGAAAAGTATATGCCCTTTGGCGAAAACGCGCTGCGTATACAGGACAGGCCTGTGATGATTGAAGACGGCAACCAGTTCATCCAGGACAAGGTGACCGGGTCCGATCTTAGCCGCGATGTAGACTTCAGGGAGATCAATGTATCATTGAATGGTGAGACACTCGAAGGCAAATATGCCGTCACGCTCAAAGGAGAGGCGAAGAAAAATTTTCTCTATTCATACCACTATACAAAAACAGATAAGCGAAAGGAGTTTATGGAAAACTTCATTTCGAGCGGAAACGACAAAATCAAAACAACGGATATCAAACTGCCTGATCTGGAGGAGCGCTCCGGAAGCCTCGACATGACCAGCAGCGCTGTATTTAAAAGTGCGGTAAGTTCATTCAACAAAGAACATTATATCGATATTGATCCTTTCAAAACATTCAGGGATTGGGAAATAAAGGACACCCGTCAGGGTGATATCGATTTTGGTGAAAAGATAAACAGAAAACTGTCGGTCACGCTTACTGTTCCCAAAGGTTATACCGTCTCAGATGTTCCGGAAAATGTACAGATTACTGACCCTGCTTTTTCCTTCAGCCTTGCCTACAAAGTCACAGGCGACAAAATTGTTTATACGAGGGAGATAATTATTCCCGATGGTGTCATTAGAAAAAAATCATTTGAAAGCTGGAATGCTGCCGTCAGCAAACTCAAAAAAGCATACGAAAGCCAACTCGTTTTGAAAAACTAATCAATCTATGAAGAAAGTTCTTGCATTATTGAGCTCAATCGTGCTCTGCACATCCGTGCTGCTGGCCCAAAGTGACGCAGAGAAAAAAATCCGTGAAGAAATGTGGGGCAATCCCGTACCGGAATTCAAGACCACCGAAGTGCCGGAAAAATGGAAAAATGAATCAGCTGTTTTGCTGGCGGTACAAAGAGAATACAGTGCAGACTACAATACTCGGCTGAGAGGCCTCGGCACTGCAAAAGTGTATGTGCAGAAATTCACCTTGCATTTCCGCATCAAAATGCTGGACAAGGCAGCGGTGGAACACTTTTCTGAGCTTTCATTCGACAACAAGACTATCAAAACAAACCTTTTTGGCAAGGCTTCTGAATATCGGGTTATCGGAGTGAAGATCGTTAAACCGAATGGTACGGAGAAAGAGATAAACCTGAAAAACGCAGTAAAGACCGACGCCGGCAGCAGCAACGATCTCAAACTCGCTGTTCCCAATCTTGAGCCGGGAGATATACTGGACTATTTTGTCGCAGTAAGAGATGAAGGCCTCGAGCCACCGGAATTTGGCGATGAGGAAACACTTGAAAACAGGTATCCTGTAGTAAGTCAGACACTCAGTTATACAGTGCATCGCAACCTGCATTTTTATGCGGCCTCATTAAACAAGGCGCCGACTTTTAAGCAATCGACGGAGGGTGATGGTACACGTTATGTACTGCGCGACCTGATGCGTGATAAGTCTCCTGATATCCGTTGGAATTATGTATACCGTACCGCTCCGCATTTCAGATATTTTATCAGAAAGGGAGATGAAAAACCT
>JACMLD010000268.1 GCA_014379785.1 Chitinophagaceae bacterium | reverse complement strand
GCAGCTCTCTTTTCGATGCCCAGGCCTTGCAGATGCCTGTCAATCAATCAACCTGCCTATCCTCTGCCAGCGGACTCGCCGTCCGCTCTGGTCCCACGACCAGAACTTGATGAATGCCAGCCCCACCACATCGCCCTTACCGACAAAACCCCAAAAACGGCTGTCAAGGGAGTTATCCCGGTTGTCGCCCATCATGAAATAAGCGTTTGCAGGAACTCGCACCGGCCCGAAATTATCGCGTTTGGTCATTTCCTGCGGCATAATTTGCGGGTCTTTATGCACTTCATGGGGATTTTGATAGAGGGTTCCATTAACATAGACACGCTTGTCCCGAACCAGGATCTCATCGCCCGGTACGCCGATCAAGCGTTTTATAAAGTCTTTTGAGCGATCTTCAGGGTACTTGAAGACGACCACATCGCCCCGTTTCGGGTCGCGCAGGCTTGGTAAGCGCAGGTCGGTGAAGGGCACTCGGATGCCATAAATAAACTTGTTTACCAGCAGGCGGTCACCAATCGCCAGCGTATCCTCCATGGACCCGGCGGGGATTACGAACGACTGTATAATACAAGTCCTGATTATGAGGGCCAGAACAACGGCCCATAGAATCGATTCGACAGACTCCCGGATTTTAGACTTTGCCGGGACTTCAGTTCGCTTAACCAGTGTATCCACCGCATTTTCCATGTAATATCAATCCTCTTTTGCTTTATTTAGAAAACCGGCACAGTCTTGAATATCCCGAACAAGGTCCCACCACCAGCCAGTGCGTAGCGTATTGACGGATGACTGATGAACCACTCCACGAAAGAGGTTTGCGACTCCTCATACGCATGAACCTGCTCCATAACCTTTGAGACAAAATCCGGAGAGGGCTTATATTCTTCGTTCATGGACGACACCTCCAACATATTCTTTCATAAGCTGTTTCATCTTCTCTTTGGCCCGAAACAGCCGACTCTTCACCGTGGCCTGTGAAATCCCGCATTGACAGGCGATTTCAGCCAATGAAGCCCCTTTCAGACTTTTGAGCATTGATGTCCGGAACGGTTCCGGGAGTTGTTCAAGTGAGGCAGCCAAGGCCAACCGCCCTTCATGACGGATTAACGTTTCTTCGGCACCGTCTGCGGCACCGGTGATCAAGTGATAATCCTCAAGCGGCACGCTCTCGCTCCTGCCACGTTTCCGCAGTTCACTGATACAGCGATTGCGGGCGCAGATGTAAATCCAGGCAGAAAAGGGCGTCCCCATTTCCGGATCGAATTTCGACAACGATTTATAAACATCCAGGAACACCTCCTGGCCGATATCTTCACTCAGATGGGGATCCCGCACGAAGCGATAGATGAAGGTGAGGAGATTTTTGTGGTACTTTTGGACCAGTTGGGCAAAAGCATCAACGTCACCGTTCTGGATAAGCCTGATTATGGCATTGTCGTTCATTTGGACTCCACAGCGTTCTTCCATAAACAATAATACGCAGGGGATTCAGAAAGGTTCCCGAAAAAATGATTCCATGGGATCAGCATCGAATCAGTTGTTAATCATCTTACGCATGAATCTCCCGCCACAGCCGCCATCGCCCATGCCTCATGATTCAAGCAACCAGGACAGTTTGGGCGCTGCCATGCTGGGCGAAAACTCGATAACATCATACTCGGCAACGCCATGCACACAGAAGGGGTCTTGCCCCAGGATTTCCTGCAAGGTATCCCGATCCTCGGCCCGCGCCAGAATCACCCCACCGGTGCGCGGAATTCTCCGGCCCGAGGCAATAAAAATCCCTGCCTCATACTGTTTTTTCAGATACTCCACATGGGCGGCAAGATGGCGGTCCACCACGTCAAGCGGCTCCAGATACGTAAGTACGATAACGAACATCTCTTTACACTCTCCTCTGCGTCACCTGTATATTTTCCCTACAGATACGTTTCAGGCTCCTTCCGATGGCTACAGTTAATGCTCAATTGCTCTGCAGCCTGTTTGATACGCGGGTCGTCCATTGTCTTTGCTCCTGCAGGACAGCTAATGGTTCAATTCAGTCGACCGAAAAGCTCTACAGCGGTTTTTGAGTCGTCTGGAATTGATTGTTATATTCATTCTGATAATTCAATCCACCTTCCGTTTGTCAATGGTTCAAGATCAGCAGGCTTCAGTTGAAAAACCGCAAAAGGAGTGCCGGCAGCAGCCCAAATCATTTCATATTTCTTCAGGTCTGTATCCAATATGGTTTCCAGAGGCTCATTATGGCCTACTGGCGGTACTCCGCCGATTGCATATCCGACTCTTTCCTTCACATAATTTCCATCCGCTTTGCCGAGTTTCAAGCCCGTCTCTTTTTCGATTTTCGCTAAATCTACTCGATTTGAGCCAGATGCAATGACAAGAATCGGAAGGTTAGTTTCCTTCTCTCTAAACACGAGAGATTTAGCTATTTGAGCTACTGCACACCCAATGCTATCAGCCGCCTCTTGCGCAGTTCTGGTTGAACCGGGTAGCTCCTTAACCTCAAAGGAGAAGCCCTTTTCCGAAAGAAAATCCTGTACACGATTTGCACTATCACTTAATACTACTCCGACACATATTGTTCTTTAGCATTTCAATATTCGCACCAGAAGTTTTGATATCTGATGCCTGACATCAGGCAGGGACGGCATGCCCTTGAGTCGTTGTCTTCGACGCCATCGCTCAGAGGAACGAAGAG
>JACMLD010000267.1 GCA_014379785.1 Chitinophagaceae bacterium | reverse complement strand
TCTTCCCGTGCTTCGTCGGGCACCCCCGGCCGGTTAACCCCGCTTACTTTCGCCCGGGTTTCCCTCCACTACGCTCGGCATGACAGCACTCAACAATTCAACCAGCCTCAAACCAAACCGGCTTGCCATCATTCCAATCTCCATTATAATTGATGAATAGCTGTTCACCGGCGTTTATGAACCGGACGGTGCGGATGGAGATCGTTTCATCGATGAAATCCATTTCGTATTCACAGTTGGCAGTATATGAGTGGTTGTAAACGGCAATGTATCCGAGCGACATACAACACTGTTTTTTTTCGCCGCCCCATTCAAAAATATAGTCGTGCAAAGGAGTCTGGTCGAGCAGCTTTCTGGCTTCACTGTCCATCACTACGACCGGAGCCATTTCTATGAGCACACCCGGCTCAATGTCTTCAGTGGTAAACATACCGCGACCCATGTTCTCTACAGGCAACACCTGCAAAAATGGTAAAATCATACTGCTTTTTTAGAGAACAAGATAGTTAAGGCGGGGAGAATAGTTGATTGGTTGATAAGTTGATTCGTTGATCCCTTGATTGGGTCGGTCATCCCGACCGCAGGGAGGGATCACGATCTATACTCACGAAGCAATGTTCGGGATCCTTCGGTTCGCTCAGGATGACAAAACCAATCAACGAATCAACTGATCAACCACTCAATTAATCCGTAAACTTTCCTCCCGCTGCGACCCAGGCCGTAATCTTGTCACGATCAGCCTGCGAAAGCGCGGCACGTGGAGGTTGTGGCATTTGGCTTGCCGTGTTTGCCTGGTCAACTGATCTGAATTTTATATTTGTCGCCGACGACACAATGTTGCAGTCGAGTGTGAAGTTGGGCGATTGTGTTCCATTGTGACATCCGCTCACTGCGCAGTTTGCTGCGATGATTGCTTTTATTCCGGTGAATTTTGCACCAGCGGCCACTGTGGTAACATTTAACGCTGCAGCCTGAGTGCAGCCAGCATTGTCCTTCACGCCAAAAGTATGGTTGCCGGGAGAAAGATTTGCAAATGCACCTGTTGCCTGGAATGTGCCATTGTCCACATTGAACGTAAATCCTGTACTCCCCGCAGCTGTCACAGTAACAGCACCGGTATTGCTGCATGCATCTGAACTGGAAGTCAGTGTGGGCGTGACCGTGATAGTAGCACATGCAGGTGGCGGCGGTGGCGGAGGAGGTGTCGGCGTAGTGTTGCCACCCTTGCTGCATGAATTAAGAAAAGTAACAGTGAAAAAAACAATGAGCAGAGACAAGCTGGAAAGCAGTTGGCTTTTCTTCATAACAAGTAAGTTTTATTAAGGATAATTGAATTACGTGACTATCTTTTTAAAGGTTGCTTCATCCTTACTGAAAAATTTATGCCAAAACTGCTGAGTTTGATGTCGCCAAATCCCAATCCTGACAAAGGAATTTTTGTATAGGGTTCTGCAGCCCATGAAAGTCGTTTGCCAAATGATCTTTCTACTCCGGCAGAAAAGTGCAATATGGAGAAATAATGATTTGATCCTCCGTCGTTTGAATAGGATCTCATTCCAGGGATGCCGTTGCTTTTATAGTTGAAATTGTAATTCTCTTTCTTCATGAAGTAAGATGAAGCGCCTGTTGCTGCAAAAAACTTTGTTGATCCTTTTGCCGGAAAGCTGTAGCGAACCTGCAATGGTAACTCCCACATTCTGCAATATCCCGCAACTGTTTCGAGATCAACATATCTTGTCCAGTAATGTGCCGGGGGATGATAATCGTCTCCATCCAGTTTGTAATTCTTTTTCGTGTAAACGAGACCGGTATGAAAGCTCCATTTGCTATTGAGATGATATCCCGCAAGCAGCCCGATATTAAAACCAAGCTTATCGCGGTAGCTATAGCTTACGGTGGTGTAATCGCCGCCGGCCAGGATTGCCAGGCTGACTGCGCTTTCTTTCTTCTTTGGTTTAGAAATTTTTAGTGATGTCGAAAGGGTCACTGAATCCGCAGGATTGACTTCTGTATGAACAGTACTATCGACCTTGCTTTCAGCCATGCTGTTATTCAGAGCGGCAGAGTCAGTTGCTGTCTGTGATGTGGGAGTTTCCTGGACAATGGTTTGTTCTTTGGAAATTTCTTTCTCACCGGACAAATTTTCTTGTTGCTGGTTTGTTTCCGGGACTTTCCCATTTTGTGTTTCCGGAATAACAGAGTTTCCGTAATGCTGGATTTTCCCGACTTCCGTTTTTCTGCTTTTCTTATTTTCTGCGCTGCGATTTTTCTTTGCTGAAGTTTCTGTTTTATTGGAACCAGATCGGCGGATGTTTTTAGAATCGGGTTTTATAGCATTGTCATCGCGCACTTGCTCTTTCTGTTTGGCAGCGCCGTTTCTTCCAGGTGCTGATTCTTTTTTAAGAGAATTCACCGTGCGTTTGGTTTCGAGGTTCGATTTGGTACCAGGAATCTGAGACGTGGGTGAGGGACCTGCATCTTCACCCGGCGTACTTTCTGTGCCGGTGTCTGATATGGCAGGATTTTCTGTGTTTGCCCCGGGTGGGTTTGCTTGTTCAGAAACCGCCGTTCCGGCAGGAGACTGAGCATCCGACCTGTTATCCGCGCCGGTGGTTGCTCCGCCATCAGGGGTCTTCACCTCATTTGAAGACAATGGCTTTTTCGCATCGTCATCATTATTTACCAGCCAATACATGCCGCCGATCGCAACCAGGGCAATCATTGTTCCGGATAGAATAAAAAAGAAAAATCCTCTTCTTTTCCTCTTCTTTTCCAACGGCATCACTTTATCCAGGGTCCGCTCCATATCATCCCATGCAGGGGTACCGGGAGCTTCGTAGTGCTCCGCAGCTTCCCCGCTGAGGCGGTCCAGATCTTTATCGTCAAGATTGTACATATACTGTGTACGCTGTTTGTTGCAAAATGATCTTTCGCAGATTATTTCTTGCTTTTGAGAGATTTGATTTAGACGCCCCTACGCTGATCCCGAGCTGTGTTGAAATTTCCTCGTGCGACATTCCTTCGATCACAAAAAGATTAAACACGGTCCGGTAAACCGGCGACAGTTGGCGTATAGCAGCAATTATTTCTTCATAAGATAAACGGTCAAGTCCCGTCTCCTGGGAATCCGCAATATTATCAGTCTCACTGGTAGGATGATGGCCGTTGACCAGGGTGTGGTTTTTTCTGATATGATCGATGCAGGTATTTATCACAATTCTTTTGAACCACCCTTTTAACTGCATGGTAGCATTGGCCTGCCTGGTATTGTCGAACAGGTGAATGTTTTTGAAAAGCTTTACGAAAGATTCGCTTGTAAGCTCCTCGGCCTCATGTGTGTGATTGGTGTAGCGGTAACATATCTTCATGGCATATCCAAACAGCCAATGGTACAAAGTCCGCTGGCTGTTGCGGTCGTTTTTCGAACAACCGTCAACAAGCGTTAATATATCAACCACCTGTTCTGCCAAATTATAACCCCGGAAATTTGATATAAAGTTAGTTTAATAAAACTCCATACGCAATGGGGTGGGTGAGGGTTGCCTTGTTTTGAGAATAGTTTGATAGTCGGCAGTGGATGCCTCTGCTTCGCTCGGCATGACAGTCACCCTGAGTGGAGCGAAGCGAAACCGAAGGGTCCCCGGCCGGTAGAAAAGGACACGCTGATTGATAGCTGGGGATTCCTCCACTCGCTTCGCTCGGTCGGAATGACTGTCACCGTGAGAGCAAAGAGAAGTCTGGTTAATTCAGATCTGTAATCACAACAGCAGCCTTCGCCCGTGCGCAGGTCTGGGCCTGCAATGCCTGTTTGCCAACCACTATGGCCAATACCCGTAGATCAATGAGGCTGCCCGTGGTAGACACCCCTTCCATCAGCTTTTTATTGAGTTGGGCATCAATAGATTTTCGGTTTTGTTCGACCAGGCTGGAAATTTCAATGGTCGCCTTTTCACGCATCGTGCGCAGGATCTTGTTGCTGAAAAACGTTTTTCCCAGATTGAGAATCAGGTCGCGACTTTTTAAAGAATAGTCAAGATCAGGCATGCTGATTATCTGCCGGGCCGTATCGAGTTTGGGCGTACCCACCAGGTAGAGATTGCCTTTTTTGTCGCCCGAGAAGTCCACGCTCAATTCGATCTTTCCGTTTTCTGCACCACTTATTTTCACATTTTTCAAAACGATCGTCCTTCCTTCCAGTTCAAAGGAAGTATCCTTTACTATCTGGTTGATCAGCGAATTGATAAAACCGTAATCATAATTGGCATTGGTATAAACCACTGCGCCGGCTACCGCATCGGCATTCTGCAGTGGCGGCAGAAAAGACGCGCTGTAATTATTTGTGCTGTCGCTGTGCAACTCCGGAAAACAACTGATGCCCATCACTGCCTGCAGGGTGTCGGCCACATAATTCATCCTGCCCATTCTCACCGATGAAGGATTGATTTTCAGATAGCCATACCGACCCATGGCGATTTTCTTATTGATCTTTTCGGCCAGTTCCTTGGTTGTGGCGCTGAAATCCAGTCCATTCACCACGCTGTCCATCGCATGGCAGAAAAGATTGGTGGATGCTTTTATGCTATCGGATATCTGTTTTGTAATGTCCATTCCAAAAAGAGTAACGGTACATTTCTCCAAAGCATTGACCCTTTGCACAGCGGTTGTGGTGCGAACGGTATAGTTGGGTTGAAAACGCAGGGTAGAGTTGATAAAGATCTCTGTTTTTCGCATCGGTTCGCTGCCAAATCCGCAACTGCCGCCGATCCACGGAGTGGTCTGTTTGCCGAAGGTGCAGACCGTTTTCTCACCCGCTACCTGGTAGGTGCCGCTGAGCTTCACCTGTACCTGGTTATTCACGCAGTTGAATGTAAAGCCACCCGGCACAAAGCGGTATTTATACTGATAGTCGCAGCTTGTCCTCATAAATGCCGGCCAGCCCTCGCTGGTGACTTCGGCCGGAATGAGGATCGCGGCCTTCTGCAAAAAGGTTTTCATCACAATCTTTATCGGCACATTTATCCGGGATTCGGGCAAAGGAGGAAGACCGGCGGCCTGAACGGCTGTAACCGGTGCCGCGGCTACCACGGGGGCGGCCGCTTTTTTTGAACTGCTGCAGGCAAACAGCGATACGGATAGCAGGGCTACTGTCAACACTCTGATCATGCCGGTAATTTAGCAATATTATTTTAGTTCTGCCAGTCCGCTGGCAACCGGGACCAAAGGAAATTCGTATATTAGAAAAGGTGAACCATTCAAACGGCTGCTGATGAACAAGATCATTTGCCTCCTGATTTTGCTTGCGGTTTTTATGACCGCGAAAGCGGATCATATAACAGGGGGTGAGATGTATTACAGCTATGGAGGATTTGTGAATGGAAAGCACAATTACAATGTCACGCTGAAGTTTTTTATGCGCTGCAACAGCGGGCGGCAGTTCAACAATCCCACCATC
>JACMLD010000266.1 GCA_014379785.1 Chitinophagaceae bacterium | reverse complement strand
TGCGCAAACTCAGTGAGTATCCTTGGCAACAACGATACGTCGAGGTTTACGAGTTCGTGCGCAATCCGGTAGAAACAAAGCGCAAAGAATCCCGGATAAGCGCGGATGACTTCAAACTCAGTCTTCGCCGCAGGATCACCATTTAATATTGAATGAATATCCGTGGTTAGGACCCTGTGCAACTCCGGCAGTTCATCGAAAAACTTTTTGGCCACATTTTCCGTGTTGCAATCAGAACATGCAGTGGTAGCGTCAATGATTTGCACCAATTCTCTGCGGAGATCGTTAAATTCGGATTCGATCTCTGATGCCGATTTATAAACGACTTTCGAAAGTTCAGGAAACAGAAGACACACTATCTTATGCGCCCAACCGGCGATCACCTCGTTGGATGGTACCGCTTCTTTTTCCTGTTGTTTACTAAAAAGTAGGTTGTAAAATTTCGTCACCCCCTAAAATTATCGCTTTTATTTGTTCCACCCTTTTTGTCGCACCTGCCCAGCCTCCAAAGATCTGTTAAAAGCTGATGGGATGGTGCGCAACGAAACACTGATACCTTCTGTCAATGCAATCTAATCATGAGAAATAAAGCTGCTAATTCCTGTCGCCTTCTGCTGATTTTCCTTTCAATGCAAACCTGTATTACTTCGCTGCAAGGACAGTCATGGAATTGCGCGGACGAAAAACTCAGATCGCTGCAGCAGCAGCTCAGTCCGGGTTTCGCGAAATCTGAAGCCGAACAGAACCTTATGGTGAGGGAATACATGAAAAACATGATTGGCAACGATCGAAGACCTTCACTAAAAGGCGCATCGCCCGCCACGGGAGATACCGCTTTTATTATTCCGGTCGTTGTACATGTGGTCTACCCGCAAGGGGAGGCATATGGCACAGGTACCAATATTTCCTATGCGCAGATTCGTTCGCAGATAGAAGCGCTGAATGCGGCCTTTGGCATGGATTATCCTACGTATAATGGGCAAGCACATCCAACCTATGCTCAAAATACAAGGATCAGATTTTGCCTTGCCAGGTTTGCAACAGACACCGCAAAATGGCATACCGGTCCCGGCGGTACTGAATTTGGTGTGAAGCGGTATCCCGAAAGACCTTCGGCATACAACCATTATATCAACGCAAATTCTGCAAACGAACTGCTCAGAGTAACCCACCCAACCGCGCAAAGATTTCCATTTCAGAATTATCTCAACATCTGGCTGGTGAAAACAATCGATGGCGGGAATAACGTCATGGGCTATGCGCCAAGACCCATCATCTCGGGTTATCCGCTCGACGGCGTCGTAATGAGAGCCGATATTTTTGGTGACAATACTACCGGCGGCAATTACCCAATGAATGGCTTTGGACTTACACAGGGAAAAATTCTCGCCCACGAACTCGGCCACTATTTGAACCTCTACCATATTTTTCAGGGAGGATGCGCAGGAGCGAATCCAGCAGGAGCCGCTATTGACGGCTGCGACATCAATGGCGATATGATTTGCGATATCGAACCTGCCTCCACCCAAAATGTTTACTGCACCGGGGACATCCCCAACAGTTGCACAGCCAACTATGCAACGGGCACTACCGACAAAGACATGATCAATGATTACATGAGTTATGCTGATGATGATTGCATGAATACTTTTACACTCAACCAGTCGCAGCGCATGTGGACAACCCTTCAGTTGCAAAGACAAATACTCTGGAGCGGAGAAAACCTTGCAGCAACCGGCGTTCTTGGGAGCGGAGGATGCGTACCGCCTTTTCTCAATGCTAAAATCAACGTCAGCAATTCACTTTTTTGTGCGAATACTCCTGTCACTTTTTCAAATCCGGATGCGGGAAATACAGCCACTTCTTTTCAATGGCAATTTCCCGGGGGATCTATCTCAGCCGCGACCACCAGAAGCGCAACAGTCACCTACTCCACGCCAGGCAACTACAAAGTCTATCTGACAGTGAATGATGCAACAAATCAAAGAACCGACTCGCTGTCGTTTACTGTTTTTGATTGCAAACCCGATCCTGCAAAAGCGCATATGGCGAATTGGTTTTTTGGTGATTATGGTTCAATCGACTTCCGCACCGGAGCGCCTGTTCAGACGACGACTGCCCTGGTCAACAATTCCATTCATGCCGAATCAAGTTACCCTGGTCAGCTGCCATATTTTGGAGCATCACTGAGTGTCAGCGATTCCCTGGGAAATACTCTTTTTTACAGCAATGGAGTCAGTGTGTGGAACGGGCAACATCGGAAAATTTCGAAGTCTCCGATTTTTGGAACGAGTGATATCAATGCGTCAAGCAGCACATCCTACGTTCCCTACCCCGGCAAAAAGAATGTCTATTTTGTCGCTGGCGCATATCCCAATTTCGACAACAGCTTTTCAGGAGTGAGATATGCAATGGTGGATGTGAATGCAGATTCCGTGTATGCATACCGGGAATTTCAACATCCGATGCTTCCTGTGCGGTTCTCACAATACGTTGTTGTGGTACCACACTGCAACGGCGAAGACTATTGGTTAGTGGCAAAAGGATACGGCATCTCCGATACAAGATTTTTCTCTTTTCTGGTCACAAAGAATGGAATAGACCAGTACCAGCAGCCTGTCGTCTCCATAGGATTTTCTCAGACATCTTTTGGTGGCAGTGGATATCAACTGAAAGCAAATCCGGACGGCACTAAGCTTGCACTTTCCTCTCCATCATTGTCTGGCTCCGGTGCTGCCTTGTACGATTTTGACAGCCGGACGGGCCAGATAAAAAATGAAAAGCTGGTGCCGAAGGTCTCCGGATACAATGAGATCCAGACAGGAATCGCATTCAGTCCAAACGGAGAATTTTTCTATCTGTTCAGAAGCACCGATCCGCTGAACGGCCGCCCATACTGGCTCTTTCAATACAGAGTGAAAGATTTTCAATACAATATCATACCCGCCCCTGGCTTTTATTTCTGCAGTCCCTTCCAACTTGGTCCCGATAAACAGTTGTATTCTACAACACAGGACCATTATTTTGTACGTATCTCAAATCCTGATACCTGGTCGGCGCCTGTGGTCAATGGTTCATTTATAAACATGCCAACGCTGGATCCGCGTATAAGGACCGGCATCAGCATGCCGAATTTTATTGATGCCAGGCAGCCAAAACCATCCAATCCCGAATTCTCATTTGAGCTGACAAGTTGCAACACTTACAGATTCACCACCCTTTGTTTTGAAAACTATACAGCCACCTGGAACTTCGGAGATGGAACACCGGTACAAACCGGGCTTGACCTCACGCATGCATTTGCTCAGGCAGGCGAATATTCAGTGACCCTTACCCTCAGCATCACGGGTATTAACGTTGGTGCGGTAACAAAAAAAGTGATCATTCTTTCATTGAACGGAAAGCTCTCCGGACCGACATTTGTTTGCACCAACGGAAACCATCCTTATCAATATTACGCACCGGCTGCGCAGGGCGCAACTTATGAATGGAAAGCTGTGAATGGTACCATCAGCGGCTCCGACAATTTTCCATATGTCGACATCCGATGGAATAATTCAGGGGGACTTGGAAAAGTTTTACTTACCATTCGGAGAGAGGGCTGCAGCTTTGATTTGGAAGAAAATATATCCATTTCAAAAGGGCCGGACTTTGTCTGGTTGCCGAGGGACAGCGTTTGTATAAACGACAGTTCAATAGTATTAAATGCGCTTCCTCACGGTGGTGTCTATGAAGGCCCTGGCATAGAAGGCAATAAATTTAACCCTGCGAAAGCCGGTCTGGGCAATCATGTTATCAGATATACTTATTTTGAAGAACTGGTTTGCCTGGGACAAATTGAGAAAACCATTAAGGTGAGAAACTGCAATATCGCTCCTACAGCACAAACAGACTGTAAAGAGATGTTTAATTCAATAACAGTTGCTCCGAACCCTGTGCTGGGCAGCCTGCACCTGCGATCGGTCTATCAGCTGGGTTTTGTGCAAGTCTACAATTCATTTGGGCAAAAAGTGGCAGAAGGTAAAATGATCAACAACAGGCTCGCCCTGCTATTCCTGAGTGCAGGAAATTATTATGTACTGGTATTCTGCGAAAAGAATCAAAGCTTTAAAGCACTTCGATTCCGAAAGGAGAATTGATTACAATGGTTTCTGATTGGCCACAGCTCTCTTGTGTCTTGTCCAGTTGATATAGCCGAATGCAAGTCCGAATATAATTGCGAAAACAAGATAAACGGGGATTCCGTAGAGCAATGTCAGCAGGAGTTTTTTTATAAATACATCAGCCGGCGGGAAGGTGCCACGGAATCCGATGTATAACAATTCCACCAATTCAAGAAAGGCAAGCAGAATGATTGTCCACTTGAAATACTTGAAAAAAAACCATCTGAATTTTTTATGAACCATTTGCAATAATAAGCCAGAGAACCTTACATTTTCACCTTTTGCAATTTTTCATGGTAGGGCAGATAGATTGGGAGCGCTGCTGACCCGTACCAGTGGAACATCTCCACATCCAGTAACTTCGACGAGATGGCGGGATCATTGACCATCAGCGCGCTGGCTTCTTCAAAGGTTTTGACGTTGAGAATAAAAATACCACGATAGTTTTTTTCATTTTTCTGCATTGGACCGGCAACGACCAGCTTACCCCCTTGGGCCATCTGTTCAATATTTGACATATGTCCTCTGAAGAGGCTGTCTACCGCCGCTTTTTTCTCCGTGGTATTTGTTCCGGTTTTGAGTATCACGAGCACATACGTCTTCATACCAAAGTTGTCTCCGCCCATCGAGTCGGCCAAAGCTTTATTATATTTTGGATTCAGGTTCTGCGCCGAACCATACAAGCAAAGCATTAAAAATAAAGCGCTAAGGAGTCTGTTTTTCATTGTATATATTTTGTGATGGCAGAATTTGTTTCTGTATCATAAATGATCAAGCCTTCTGATACAGCATCAAGACTAACAATGATTTCGCCTTGCGGGTCTACAACCGAAGACTGGCCTGCAGAAAGTCCATCCCCGGTCTCACCAACACAGTTTACCATCATAGCCGTCATGGAATATTTGTTTGCGATCTCCTGGAGACGCTGCAAACCTTTTTCCACCCCTGCAGCATTTTTCACAACACTGGCAATATAGATTTTCGCGCCATGTGCCGCGGCGGATTCCACATGTTCGGGTACCGACATTTCATAACAGATGGCAAGCGCAATTTCCGGATGCGAACGAAGCGTTGGAATCACATTGTCAATGCCGGTAAAAAAAGGCTCTTCGTCAGCGTGCAGATATTGCTTTAAATATACCCTGCGTTGTGTTCTTGGTTGAAACAAAAGCATTCCAATACTCACTCCAGCGCCGGCTCTGACGGGAACACCTGCACCAATAATGATCTCATTCGCATCGCTTAGTGCCTGAAATTCGTCAAACCTTGGATCGTTTACATCTGTGGCAAGGGACTTTGCAAGTTCAGGCTCGTAACTGCTGAGCGAAAGCTCGGGAAAGACAATCAGTTCAGCGCGTTCTTCCGCAGCTGCGTGAAT
The DNA here is from genome assembly GCA_014379785.1 of Chitinophagaceae bacterium. GTDB lineage: Bacteria > Bacteroidota > Bacteroidia > Chitinophagales > Chitinophagaceae > JACMLD01. The sequence continues at coordinate 936 of JACMLD010000266.1, read as the reverse complement.
AAATTTTTTGTGTGATGCAATATTGGCTGCTGTATCACCCCGGAAAGGTTTTGTTTGAGCAAGGCAGATTTTCATTCTTGTTTTTCTTCCACCAAGTTCGGAAAAATCAGAAAGCTACGCGTCAGGCGATGCGTACCATTTTGATCAAAATTCAATATTGCAATGATCAAAAATGTCCGCCCCTTTAGCAGGAGCGGACGTTGCCATGTATAGGAAGAGCCTTAGTACCCTTGATTCTGTTCCAGCTTTGCGTTTTTATTCAAATCAATTTCAGATTGCGGAATGGGCATCAGCAGATGCTTGGCCGCAATACCCGTCATCTGGTTGACCGGACTGACAGAATTGTATTTGACTGCACGGTCCACCAGCGTTTTTGTGCGCATGAGGGTCATCCTCCTGTTTTCTTCTCCCACCAGTTCGCGAACCCTTTCATCCAGAATAAAATCAAGTGTTACCTGAGCGGCTGTAACGGCCCCGGCATTGGATCTTGCACGGAGAAGATTCAGCGTGGTTGCCGCATCCGCAGCACGATTTTGTTTGAGTTGGGCCTCTGCGAGGAACAGGTAAGTTTCGCCCAGGCGCATCAGAATGATGTCTTTGATCATGGCGAAACCAAACTCGTCATTTGGATCAAACTGAAACCATTTTGTAGTATGAGGCGGAATGCGGAAAATGGTATCAAAACCAACATAAGGAACCGGTTGTCCGAATGTAGCCGGACGCGCAGGATCATTAAATGTGTATCTCCTTCTGAAGTTCCATGGCGAGTTGCGCATGTCATTGGCGCCATACAAATCATAGATCACCCAGTTGTTGAGGCGAAGTCTTGCAAGACCGCGACCACCTAGAGAATCGGCGAGTTTCATACCCGTGATCTGATAATAGGCAGCGGTCCAGACCCTTCTGTGTTGTGGACTGTTTGTAATACCACCCACT
>JACMLD010000265.1 GCA_014379785.1 Chitinophagaceae bacterium | reverse complement strand
GCAAAGGATGCGATGGCCGATGCAGTATACGGACCGATTCCTTTCAGCGCGAGAATATCATTGTAATTGTCGGGGAAAACGCCGTTGAGGTTTTTTGAAATCTCCCGGGCAGTAGCAATCAGGTTTTTGCACCTGCTGTAGTATCCGAGTCCTTCCCATAATTTAAATACCTGCTGTTCATCTGCGGCTGCGAGCGAATGTATATCCGGAAATGTTTTAATAAAATTCTCATAGTAAGTAAGTCCCTGCTCAACCCTTGTCTGCTGAAGAATAATTTCGCTCAACCAGATCCGGTATGGGTCTTTTTCACCTTTCCACGGCATTTGCCTGGTATTGGACCGAAGGTTCCATTTGAGCAATTTTTTGGTGAATTCCGGTTTCATTGCCCCAAAGAAGGGAAAAAAAACCCAAAAACACCAGTTTTTGCCAAAAAATGGTGTTTCCTTACAATCAATCTTTTATAACAACTTGCAATAGTTAAAAAGTTCTTTTATATTAACTTCGTAATTGGTAATGAAGGAGATATGAAATTGATGTTTTTTGTCGTTATCGATGGAAAAAATAATTTTTAATAAACCCTTTAAGCGATCACAAAAATGAGAAAGGCGGATTTAATCAACCAGATTGCCGAAAAAACCGGTATTCCCAAAGTGGATGTGCTGGTTGCCCTTGAAACAATGTTTAAGGAGGTGAAAGACACATTGGCTCAGGGCGAGAACATCTACATCAGGGGCTTTGGCAGCTTCATCACAAAGAAAAGGGCAGCCAAAATTGGCCGCAATATCAAGAAAAATGTAGCTGTTCACATTCCGGAACATTTTATTCCGGCATTTAAACCTGCAAAAGAATTTGTGCAGGAAGTTAAAAAACTTAAAACGGTCAAAGAAGACCAACCAAAGCCGGACGATGAGATGTAACTTTGCGTTTCTAATTTCATGAAACAGTGAAGAAACAGCAATTGATTCTTGTGGGATCCGGATTGGTTTGCCTGCTCCTGATTTATCGTTTTGGACGAACGGTCCCCTCCGCAAAACCTACCCCTCAAACAGCGCAAGTAGCTGATAATCACCCGGCAACGGTTGAGTTTTCGACTATACTTCAGGCTGCAAAACAAAAGCTGACACCCGAACAGCAATTGTATGTCAATGGACTTGAATCGTCTGTTGTCCGGGGTGACGTGCAGGCACAGCAAATAAAGGTTTTCAGCCAGCTGGCGGCGTTTTGGCGCGACACCGTAGGATACTTCGCACCATATGCTTATTATACCGGGGCCGCTGCTAAATTGGAAAATTCTGAAAAAAGTCTCACATTTGCAGCCCACCAATTTTTAAACGAATTGAAGGGGGCCACTCAGCCCATGCTGAAAACATGGATGGCTGACGAAGCAAAACAGTTGTTTGAAAGGGCATTGAAAGTGAATCCTGAAAGCGATTCTTCAAAAATCGGACTCGGCAGTTGCTATATTTTTGGAAGCACTGCAGAGCATCCTGAAGAAGTCATGGCAGGTATTCAGAAAATACTGGAAGTTGCCCGGCGCGACTCAACCAATATGTATGCTCAGCTTATGCTGGGTATTGGTGGTGTTGTATCGGGGCAGCTGGACAAAGCAGTAGAGAGATTGAACAAAGTAGTGCAGTTTGACCCGCACAACCTGGAAGCAATATTTATGCTTGCAGAGGCGTATGAGAAAAAGGTTGACAACAAAAATGCGGTTCGCTGGTACACGGTCGGAAGAAATCACGTGAGAGACAGCGGCATCGTAAAAGAAATAGACGCAAAGATTAATAGCTTACAATAATTATAAATTAAATTTTTTTAGAAATGCCTTGTGGTAAAAAGAGAAAGCGTCATAAAATTGCGACGCATAAGCGTAAGAAAAGATTGAGAAAGAATCGTCACAAGAAGAGAAACAAATAATTTTTTCTTGCCCGGTCTGCAGTGTGTGGCGGACCTGACTTCCTTTTTTTGCTGAATCATTTATTTTGCCCGCTATGTTGTGTGCGACTGCTTGAGAGACACAGTATACTTTGCATGGTAGACTACTTCAGCGCCTTCCTTTTAGTGTGTGATGGTTGATTTGTAAATGTGTTACGATTGAACAAGGAACTTATTATCAACGCCGCTCCGCAAGGAGTCGAAATCGCCCTGTTAGAGGATAAAAAATTGGTAGAACTGCACAACGAAAAAGTTGATGGCAGTTTTGCCGTGGGTGATCTGTATCTGGGAAAAGTCAAGAAACTTATTCCGGGTCTCAATGCTGCATTTGTAGATGTGGGATTTGAGAAAGACGCCTTTCTGCACTATACCGACCTGAGCCCATATGCAAGGTCGCTCCTCAAATTCACGCAGGTAGCCATCAACGACAATGCCGAAACCGCATTTGATTTCGGCGGTTTCCAGGTGGAGCCTGAAATTATCAAGACCGGAAAGATCAATGAAGTATTGGGCGGCAAGCCGAATATTCTGGTTCAGATTCTGAAAGAACCCATTGCTGCAAAAGGTCCAAGGCTTAGCTGCGAAATCTCCCTCCCGGGCCGATTTGTTGTCATCACTCCATTTAACGATATCGTTGCGGTCTCCAGAAAGATTCATTCTTCTGATGAAAGGAAACGACTGCAGAAAATCATCGAAGCCATCAAGCCGAAGAACTTCGGCGTGATCGTGCGAACAGCTGCGGAAGGTAAAAACACTGCCGAGCTGCATGAGGACCTGCTTGCGCTCGTTGAAACCTGGAAGATGATTCAGAAAAATCTGCGTGGCGCCGTTGCACCCGCAAAGATTCTCAGCGAGCAGACAAAGACTGCGAGCATCTTACGCGATCTGCTGAATGAAGATTTCAACCGGATCGTGGTGAATGACAAGACAATATTCAACGATACAAAAAATTATATACAGCGCATTGCTCCTGAGAAAGCAGACATCGTCTCTTTCTATCACAATG
>JACMLD010000031.1 GCA_014379785.1 Chitinophagaceae bacterium | reverse complement strand
GATCATTCTTCCTACCGGATACACCGGGAAATAATGACCCGCCAATTCAGTAAAGGAATAATATGGCGCTTCGAGAATGAGCCCCCGACAGGAATGCCTCGAAGCAATATAAGCCGCCAGTCCGGTTCCCAGGCTTTTGCCATACACCACAATACTGTCTGCCGGAAATCGACTGCGCACCAGTTTATACATCTGTTCAGCATACTCATACAATCTTTGCTCCGTAAAAACACCGGTACTCTTGCCATAACCGGGATAGTCGATCATCCACACTTCATAACCTGCAGCCGCAAGGCCCGGCGCGTACTTCGCATACCAACCGATATTTTTTTTATTGCCATGAAAATAAATGATCGCTTTTGTGGCCGGTTGCTTCGTGTAGAATCGCAGCACATTCATATTGGCATTGGTGTCAAAGGGAAGATTGAACTCTTCATAAGGAATTTCGGAGGCATACTTATGATCCCACTCAACTTTTTCCGGCCTGAAAAAAACTTTGTCCTGCAGATAATACAATGCAATGCCCACGATGCCATAAACAAGAAGTATGACTTTTACCCAGCGGAAAATGATTTTCTTTTTCATCAATACTTCAATATATCTCTGATAAAATTATGATACTCCGGAAACCCCGGAAGATTATTATGTCCACCACCCTTGATTCTTATCAGCGTGATCTTATGCGGATTGATTTTCTGCAATCTTTCGCTGTGGCGTATTGGAATCAGCCAGTCGCGCGTGCCGTGAATGATATAGGTATGGCAGTTCACATGTCTGATCCATTTATCTGTCCGTAAAGAATACTGCAAAACAAAACGGACAGGCAGTATCGGCAGAAACCGTTCGATTACTTTTGTAAAACTGAAATATGGCGCGTCGAGAATAAGATAGCGGGGTTTGTTGTCGGATGCCAGCTTTGACGCAAAGCCGCTGCCAAGGCTTCTTCCATAAACAAGAATATGATTTTCTGGATATTGTTTCAGCAGTGACTCATAAATAAATTGCACATCGGTGAGCATTTCCTTTTCGCTACGCTTTCCGGTACTCTTTCCGAAACCGCGATAGTCGACGAGGATCACGTCGTAATCATAGCGGTAAAAATCACCCGCATATTTCGCCCAGCCTTTTATGCTCCTGCTATTGCCATGAAAATACAGGATCAAACCTTTTGGATTGTCGCGATAAAAATGAAGGCCATTGATTCTGACGCCTTCTTCGATATCAAAGAAAAGCTCTCGAAAGGGCACATCGTATTTAAATTCAAAATCCTGTCTCAGCTTTTCAGGTTTGAAAATAAATTTGTCCTGCAGGAAATAAACAGCCCCTGTGAGAACCACAATTCCGATAAGGATGTAGATGATTATTGACATTACAGATCTTCCTCTCGATAAATGCGTTTCAGCTTAACGCCCTGCACCGGAGCCACGATCAGTGGAAATTTCTCAATGGTGACATTTGACGGATCGAGTCCGAATCCACGCTCTTCCGACAGGCTCAGCTCCTTCAGCCAGAAGTACAATTTCATTACCACACGTTCAAAAAACGGCAGCTCATTGTCCTGGCTCAGGTATTTCTCCATCACGATAAACTGAAAATCCCCCACCACGTTATTGCGCTCAAGACTTTCATAGCGGCTGGTGATATTCACTTCTTTGTTGTGTACCAGATCTTCTACCACCTTGCGAAACATCAGGTTGATCTTGGGTTCCATCCGGAAACCCAGTCTGAATTCCACCCGGATGATATCATTCGGTATGATATGCTCCACATTGTATTCGCTGGTATATGGATCGTCGAGTGTGTCTACATGCACGAACCAATAGATGTCTGCCCGCTTGGGTTTTTTATTGAGAATGGAATAAATGATCTTATGCTCAATTTCCTTGTGGTTATTGGCGCTGGTCATGTAAACCAGATGCGTAGCGTGTTTGGGGACGGTCTTGTCGTTGCTCAGCTCCTGGATTTGCGGAATATAATGTTCGAGGCGAACGAATTCCACATACCTGTTTTTGATTTTCCTGCTTCTGTACCAGATATACATGATGGCAAACATCACACCTCCGATCAGCAGGGTGATATAACCACCGTGTCTGAATTTTTGCAGCAGGGCAGAGAGATAAATGATCTCGATGATAAAATAGGCGACCAGGAAGATATAAATCCAGAACGAATTGACACGTTTGAGCACAAGGTAGTTTGCAAACAGGATGGTAGTGGTCAGCATGGTGACAATGATCGCCAGTCCGTAAGCCGCTTCCATTCTGGAAGAAGTCTGAAAGTAAAGTACTACAGCTACGCAGCCGATGTATAGCATCATACTCAGACTCGGGATAAACAGCTGTCCTTTTTCTTCTGAAGGGTATCTGATCTTCAGTTTGGGCCAGATGTTGAGACGCATGGCCTCACTGATAAGCGTAAACGAACCGCTGATCATTGCCTGGCTGGCGATGATGGCCGCGCTGGTGGCGATGATGACGCCGGGTATGATGAACCACTGTGGCATCAGATCATAAAATGCATTTATCTGGAGCTTCACGTCGCCGGTCACCACCAGGTTGCGGTGATTGGCCAGCAGAGATGCTCCCTGTCCAAGGTAATTGAGCACCAGGCAGGTCTTCACAAAAATCCACGATACTCGGATATTCTGTCTTCCGCAGTGCCCCAGATCGCTGTAGAGCGCTTCCGCACCTGTAGTACAAAGAAACACCGCCCCCAGCAGCCATAGCGCTTTCGGGTACTGACTGAGAAACTCAACAGCGTAATAAGGGTTAAGTGCTTTGATGATAGAAAAATCGTCGGATAAATGGATGATGCCGAGTATAGCGAGCATTCCGAACCAGACCATCATGATCGGCCCGAAAAATTTTCCTATCGATGCGGTTCCAAATTGCTGAAGAAAAAAGAAGAGTGTGAGAATGACTATCACGATGTAGACGATATACTCATCGATATTGCCAAAGGCGGGTAGTTTGCGGAGTCCTTCCACAGCGGAGGTGATCGAGATCGGCGGTGTGATCATTCCGTCAGCCAACAGTGCGGCGCCGCCAAGCATGGCAGGTACTACGAGCCATTTTTTGTTTCGTCGCACCAGCGCATACAAAGCAAACGTGCCACCCTCCCCGCGGTTG